>JBBTSK010000033.1:0-5901 GCA_038078795.1 Patescibacteria group bacterium | reverse complement strand
GGGAGAGATTCGAACTCTCGAGACCTTGCGGTCTACCGGTTTTCGAAACCGGCGCACTAGACCAACTATGCGACCCCTCCACGATGGGTCTGTCCCCGAACAGTGAGAGGCTATCACGACCGCAAGATCCCATCAATCGTCATCACTAAAAATTATTCCGGCAAACTCGGCTAAGTCTGTACCCATCACGGGGGTCGCCGTTGGCTTTAGTGTACGAAACCTACTAGAAATATTCTTAAACTTTTTATAGGTTTAGCTATAAAACTTATAAAGTATCCTTGACTTTTATAGGTTTAGATGCTAAAGTTGTTACCATATGGACACGAATCGCGACAAAGTACGTATCGGGGAAGCCGCTAGAATGCTGGGTGTATCAGACCAAACCCTAAGAAACTGGGAGAAAACCGGCAAACTTCGCGCTGAAAGAACCGCCGGAAAGCAACGCTACTACGACGTGGAAGACCTGAAAAAGTTCAGCCTTGACCTCGAACAACTTGGACTGGCGTGGGCAACAAGTGCCCTGGCGCCAGAACTCCCCAGCGAATATTATTGCGAACGACCAGACCGTTTCACTAGCCGTGTGGCGAAGATGGGTGCCGAGCTCCAGAAAAATTCGCGCGTATCCGAGGATCTGGCTTCCCTCCTTACGCTTGTCGCGGGCGAGATCGGCGATAACTCTTTCGCACACAACATCGGTAATTGGGTTGACGTGCCCGGAGTGTTTTTTGCCTACGACTTCAGCAAACGCATCATCGTTCTGGCAGACCGAGGGCGCGGGGTCAAAACGACTTTGCAACAAGTCCGACCGAACCTGACCACAGACGTCGACGCTCTTCGAGTTGCGTTTACGGAGGTTGTGTCAGGCAGAAACCCGGAAAAACGCGGCAACGGGCTTAAGGTGGTTCGAGCGGTCGCAGAATCGCGTCAGCTTGGTCTTTTGCTCCGCTCCGGCATTGGCGTAGTGACAATTCCCACAAGTACCGGCCGCATGCAAATTAAAATGACCACAGAAAATGTTCGCGGAGCGTACGCCGTTATCCACTTTTAATAAACTTCCTATGCAAACCATTCAACTAAAAAAATTCGGCAACGTGCTCATTTCCCGCCCGGCAGGACTGGAGGCGTTCAATGCTATCCGTCCACAACTTGATCCCGACGTACCGCTACAAATCGACTTCGACGACGTGCTCACCGTAACGCCATCGTGGCTTGATGAGTTTCTGACAAACCTGACAGACTTTAATGGAGGAAAAGTGGAACTGCTTCCGACAAAAAACGCCTCCGTCCTGGCAGCATTGCCGGTGTTGGCCGAGGCTCGGAAAGACTTCGTCGCCGCTACGGTGTTACGAGCACTTGAACGATAAGGACAATTTGAACGGCAACATCATAGATAGTATAATAAAAATACCGCCTAAAAAATAAGCACCATTTTATGGCCAAGGGGAACAACGCCCAACAAAAAAACAAGAAAAAGGCAAAAAAGGACAAGAAAAAATAGGACTGAGAAAAAGACGCGGCGGTGGTTACCTGTACAGGTGATTGACAAAGCCGGTCTTTTTTGTTATAGTGCCGCGTCTTATGACCAAAAAAATCTTGATTGTTTTAGTTGTTTTAGTTCTGCCTTTTGTCGCCTTGGCCAGGTCATGGCCGGGGGCGAGCGCCTCGAGCGACTTGGGTTCTTCGCTTATGGCGAGCGTCAGCGACTTTGAACCAAGCGGCATTATTTGGCACGCCGGACGCGGAAGCTACATCGTTGTCAGCGACGGCGGCGACATTGCCGAGCTCTCCGCGGCTGGCGCCGTCATCAGCACCTGGAGCGTCTCTGGCAACTGGGAAGGCGTGACTGTTGCCGACACTGGCTCGGACCTCATTTATCTTGCTCACGAAAACAACAGCGCCATCTACGCCTTTGATCTCTCAACCGGCGCGCTGACTGGCGACAGCTGGAGCGTCTCAAGCTACATCTATCCCGTCGGCTCCGCCGGCCTTGAAGCGCTCACCTGGGTGCCTGACGGATTCCACGACTATGGCACGACCGTCTCTGGAGGCGTCTTCTACGCCGGCTGGCAGTACGACGCCGATATGTATGTGTTTGAAGTTGATCTCACCACCAGCGGCAGTATCACCTATCTGGACGCGGTCAGGACGACTTCCGGCTACAGCGACCTGTCTGGCTTGTATTTTAGCGAGGCCACAGGAACGATCTTCACCTTGTATGACGGAGCGGATCGTTTAGAAGAGCGTGAAACAGACGGCACGCTTATTGCCTCCTACACCATTCCGGAAAGCGGCGACTGGGAAGGACTCGCGGCCGCGGACGGCTGTCCCGTCTCCGGCACGGGCACGATGGTACTGGCGGATGACGCCGGAGGGGTCAACGCCTTTGGCAGTTTTAATTTTGATTGCCTTGTAGTTGACAGCGACGGCGACTGCGCCTACAGCGACGTGGACTGCAATGACGCTGACACCACTGTCTCGAGTGACCAGACGTACTACGCTGATGACGACGGCGATGGCTACGGCTTCGCCACCGACTCGACCACGCTGTGCTCTTCTGTCGCCCCCAGCGGTTACGTTGACAATTATGATGACCTGTATCCCAACAACCGCGTGGAAATTTGCAACGACGGCAAGGACAACGACGGCGACAGCTCAATTGACGAAGCTAACACCCTTGTTGAAAATCGCTTGCACCCAATCTACAGCGCTTACAGCGCCAGCGCCACCGGATACATCACCGCTACCTCCATCACCAGCGTTGGCGACGCGCGCGTCATCTACGCCGACGGATCATGTTTCGACTACACTGTTTTCACGCCATCGCGTGGCGGCTACACGCTCACCGCCGTTACAGGCTCGTCCTATTACACGGCAGTGCGCGGCTTGCTAACAGCGACCTTGAACGGACTTACCGGCGGAGTCACCACCACCGGGAGTTGGGTGCCGACAACCAGCCCTTTTAATCAACCCACCGCTGGCAAAATGAAATTTTAACAACTCGCCCAAAGATCGGGACAAAAAAGTTGGTGCAAACACCGACTTTTTTGATATACTAGCAAACGCATATGATCTCAATCCGCAAAGTCGTTATTCCGGTGGCTGGCTATGGCACTCGCTTTTTGCCGGCAACAAAAGCCATGCCCAAAGAAATGATGCCGATTATTGATAAACCGGTCATCCAATATGTGGTTGAAGAGGCCGTGGCCGCGGGAATTACGGACATCATTCTGGTGACCGGCGCTTCCAAGCGCGCGGTCGAAGATCACTTCGATTATAACTACGAACTACAGAACTGGTTGAAAAAACAAGGCAAGGAAGAACTGCGCGAACGGATGAAACGCGTCGCCGACATGGCCAACTTCACTTACATCCGCCAAAAAGGACCTTACGGCAATGGCACGCCGATCTTAAATTGCGAGCATGTCATTGGCGATGAACCGTTTGCCGTAGTCTTTGGCGACGAATTTTTTTCAAGCAAAGTGCCGCGCCTAAAACAATTGACCGACGTGTGGGACAAGTATCACGATCCGGTATTGACCGGGATGGAAGTCGACAAAGCCGGACTGTCCCGCTTCGGGATCGTCAAAACCGGCGCGCGAGTAGAAAAAGATTTGTATCAAGCCGAAGGGATCGTGGAAAAACCAGGGCCCGATGCGGCCCCGTCCAACATCGCGGCGGTCAGTGGTTACATCCTCCCGCCAGAAATCTTTGGTGACTTGAAAAAGACAAAACGCGGTAAAGGCGGCGAAGTCTGGCTAGTCGACGCAATCTCCAAAATGGCCAAACGCCGACCACTCTACTGCAAAATCGTCGAAGGCATCTACCGCGACACCGGCACCAAAGAAGCCTGGCTCAAAACCAACATCGCCCTAGCTCTGGAAGACAAAATTATTGGGCCCGAAATCAAGAAATACATCAAATCCATACTTTAATATGCGCAAGATCCTAGTTCTTTCTTTGCTCACCCTGACCTTGCTCGGTATTGGTTGTAACAAATCAGCCCAACAGGCGAGTGAGCCGGTAACTTTAACCATCTGGGGAGTTTTTGACGATGACGACAACTACGATACGGTGATTGAAGATTATCGGGCGCAACATCCCAACGTCTCCATCTCTTTCCGTGAATTTCGCTACGAGGAATATCAAGACGAACTCGTCCGCGCCTTGGCCGAAGGCAAGGGACCGGACATTTTCTTGGTTCATAACGATTGGACGCGGCAATATCAAAGTTTGATGACGCCTTTGCCGGAAACAGTGACCATTGGCTATCAAGAAGTGCAAGGGACGATCAAAAAAACCGTAGTCAACGTGCTCAAAACCGAGCCAACGCTTAGTATGCGAGTCTTTAAAAATGATTTCGTGGACGCGGTGGAAAACGATGCTATTTTGGAATACAAACCTGATCCCAAAAAAGAAGGCACTGATAAAATCTACGCCTTGCCGCTTTCCATGGATACGCTTGCTCTTTATTGGAACAAGGATTTACTGAACGCCGCGGGCATCGCCAGCGCCCCAACAACCTGGACAGCCTTCCAAGAAGCCGTAGTTAAACTGACCAAATTTGACAGCTCCGGCTCGATCATCCAATCAGCCGTCGGCCTTGGCACTAGCGGCAACATCGAACGCGCCGCCGACATCTTGGCGCTTCTGATGATGCAAAACGGCACTGAAATGACTGATAACGACGGCGATGCGACCTTTGACCAACTGCCGGAATCGCTGGCTGGAGTCAGCTCTTTGCCAGGCGTCGACGCGGTGCGTTTCTTTACCGACTTTGCCAATCCCACCAAAGCCGTCTACACCTGGAATGACAAACAACCCAATTCTTTCGACGCCTTTGTCAACGGCACCTCGGCAATGTTCTTTGGCTATGCCTACCACTTGCCGCTGATGCGCGTGGCCGCGCCCAAACTCGACTTCGCCATTTCTCCCGTGCCGCAAATCGAAGGCGGACGCCAAGTCAACTTTGGCAACTACTGGCTGATGGCGGTGTCCAAAGATTCAAAAAACGTCAGTTACGCTTGGGACTTTATCCAGTTTGTGACTAGCGATGATGAAGAAAATACCAAATACTTGGAAGCCTCGCGCAAACCGCCGGCCTTACGCTCGTTGATCGCCAGTCAACTGGAAGACGAAGACCTCTCCGCCTTTGCCGGACAAGTCTTAACCGCCAAAACATGGTATCGTGGTGTCGATGTCTCCGCGGCTGAAAATGCTTTGACTGAACTTATTGACAACGTCCTTTCAGGCACCATGGATCCGACTGACGCAATTGAGTTGGCGGCTAGCAAAGTCAAACAGACGCAGTAAACTATGAAGAAGCTATTTATTTTGATGGTCAGCATCGGCTTCATCTCCAGTTTCAATTTTGCAACACCATTTGTCTTGGCCGAAGACTCATACACTTGCGCAGAAGACAAAGCCGCCTGTGACAGCAGCTGCACTACTGCTGCGAGTGCCTGTGTTGATGCTTGCACAGATTTAGATTGCCAGTCGGTCTGTATTGGAGAACCCCTAGATGCTTGTAACGCCACGTGCACAGCGGCCGACGCAACCTGCAAAGCTGCAGAATCTGAAGCTACAACTGAAGCTAAGATTACTGCCGCCGCTGAGAACGAAGGTGAACAACAACTGAGTTATTACGAAGTAATTAAACGCGATGGCATCACCTTCGCCTATGTCAGTGACGATTGCATAAATGACGGCAACTGCACCTTGAATGACATCATGCAAGTCTTTGTCAACATCAGCAACTTCATCATTGGCATTTCCGGTTCCTTGGTGCTGATCGTTACGGTCTATGGCGGATTCCTCTGGCTAACGAGCCAAGGCAATTCCGAACAAATCGCCAAAGGCGTGACGGCGATGCGCGGATCGCTCATTGGCTTACTCATCATCTTC
>JBBTSK010000032.1:0-3854 GCA_038078795.1 Patescibacteria group bacterium | reverse complement strand
CACGCGTTTGTCGTTAGTGATCGGATCGACTCCTGGCAACGATTCCAAATTGTCGGAAGAAAAGATTGCTGGCTATCGCAACTTCACCAATAAGTTGTGGAACATCTCGCGGTTTGTTTTGGGATCCGTAAGGGCCGGGTCACCCGGCCCAAGCGAGGGCGGGGAAACCCCGCCCATACAGCCCGAAGCAATCACTCTGGCAGACAAATGGATCCTGGGTCGTTTGTCCGAAGTCACGTCAAAAGTCACCGCACATCTCGAGGCGCACGAGCTTTCTGCCGCTGGTGAATTACTTCGCGATTTCACTTGGAATGATTTTGCCGATTGGTATCTGGAGATCGCCAAAATTCAAAAGTCTGAAAATACCGATAGTATCTTGCTCTACGTCTTATCAGATTTGTTGAAGCTCTGGCATCCGTTCATGCCGTTTGTGACGGAGGTGATTTGGAAAGAAGCTGGGTTTTCGAAAAATTTCTTGATGATCGAAGAGTGGCCGAAAGCTAAGACCACCCACAGCCCCTCCTTGCCGGTAAGGAGTGGAGAGGAATTTGCTCGCATCCAGGAAGTCATCGCGATGATTCGCAACTTGCGCGCCGAGTACGCGGTCGAGCCGGGGAAATTTGTGGAAGTGACTTTGATCGATGCGAAGAATGCAGAGATGCTTGAGACGCAAGTCGACGTTATCAAAGGATTGGCCCGCGTCGAGAGCTTGACCATTGCGGCATCGGGCGACAAGCCCGAGGGTTCAGTGGCGGCAACGGCTGGGTCGGTGCAAGTCTATTTGTCGCTGGCCGGTCTTGTTGATGTAGAGAAAGAAAAGGCTCGACTGACCAAAGAGCTCGAGGAAGTCACGGGCTATATCGCCTCGCTGAAAGCAAAACTGGACAACAAAGAATTCGCTGGTAAAGCCCCAGTCCAAGTGGTCGAAAAAATGCGCGCCAATCTCGCCGAAGCCGAAGCGCGCTTAGCCTCGATCGAAACCCAACTCGCCACTCTCCAGAAGTAGCATCCAGGGCTCGAGCAAATATGCTATGATAAAGGAACTATGGCCACTTACATGATGAGTATCGAGGATCTCATTCTCTTTATTCTGGGAAACTCACGCCCTAATATGGGCATAAAAAAGCTAAATAAATTGGCGTTCCTGCTTGAGTTCACCTACCTGTTCGAGAAAGATCAGCCCCTCACGTCTGCTGACTATGCCGCAATTCCGATGGGTCCGGTTATGAATGACTATAAACAGCTCATGAAGCAATTGCTTGAAGCAGGGAAAATTGTCGAAAATGAAAAGGCAGAAGAAGGGTTAGAGGACTATTTGCCGCTCGTAAAACCAAAAGAGTTTGATCCGGAATTGACAGGATTTTTGTTAACCGTACTGAATCGCTACAAAGAGCTCAGCCCAAAGCAGCTCGAGGATTTGACCCATGGTCTTGATTCTTACAACATCACCGTACACGAGAATCAGGGTCAGATGGGCAAGATTATTGATAAAGATTTGGCCTTGCTAGATTCGAGTCTCGCGCTTACCGACTTATGAGTGGAGTTATCGTCCGGTTTGATGCCGAATACCAACTTCATTCCAGCCAGGTCAAGGACGAGCGCGTCTTCCGGGTCGTGCAGAGAAAATTTGATTTTTTGCGAGTGGTGGGATTAGGATATCCATCTCTTAATGCCAAACGCTTGCATAATCAATTTCATGGTGGTGCGGAAGTTTGGGAATTCTATATTACGAAAAAGTGGCGTTGCCTGTTTACGTATGACCAGGCAGGCAATGAAATCGTCGTGCTCCGAATCAGTAACCATCTTTAACAGCAGTAGTTAATTGTATGTGCGTAGAAGATCATCAACAAATTGAACATTTTTTGACCCGCGGCGTGGAAAAGGTTTTCCCTTCGGCGGATTTTGTGCAGGCCAGACTTAAAGAAGGCAAGCCGTTGACGATGTACCTCGGCATTGATCCCACTGGTCCGTCGTTGCATCTTGGCCACATTGTCGCTCTGCGTAAATTGCGCCAGTTTCAAGATTTGGGTCACAAAGTTATTCTGCTCATTGGTGATTTCACTGGGATGATCGGCGATCCTTCCGACAAGTCCGCCACCCGCCAACGCCTGACGAGAAAAGAAGTTTTGCAAAACGCTAAGCTGTACAAAACACAAGCCAGCAAAATTTTGCGATTCAGCGGCAAGAACGCGGCAGTGTTGAAGTACAACAGCAAGTGGTTGGCGAAGTTGTCGTTTGAAGATGTCGTTGAACTCGCTGCGCACTTCACCGTCCAGCAAATGATGGCACGGGACATGTTTGATCGTCGAATGAAGGAAAACAAGCCGATCTCTATTTCAGAATTCATGTACCCGTTGATGCAGGGCTTTGATTCTGTGGCCATGAAAACGGACGGCGAGATCGGCGGCAATGATCAAACGTTCAACATGCTGGCTGGGCGGACGCTGATGAAAGAAATGCACCATAAAGAAAAATTTGTGGTAACCATGAAGTTGCTTGTCGACGCCACCGGCAAGAAGATGGGCAAGACCGAAGGCAACATGATCACCCTTGGCGACTCAGCCGACGAGATGTTTGGCAAAGTCATGAGCTGGACGGATGGGATGATCCGCAATGGTTTTGAATTGTTGACCGACGTTTCCCTCGATGAGATTGATCATGCCCTTGCCAATCAAAATCCGCGCGACGTTAAAATGCGTCTTGCAGAAACGGTTGTTGGATCTTTTTTTGAAGGCAAAGCAGCAAAAGCCGCGCAAGAAAGGTTTGTTGCCACGTTTCAGAAGCACGAAACACCGACGGAAATGCCCGAAGTGAGTATCGGATCTGGAATGTCAATTATGGATTTGCTCTTGGCCGCCAAGTTCGTCGGATCCAAATCCGAAGCTCGCCGCGTGCTTGACGAAGGGGGAGTCAAAGTCGACGAACAAGTGGTCAAAGCTTACGACACGATGGTCAAAGCCGGACAGATGATCCAAAAAGGCAAACGTCACTTTGTCAAAACGATTTGATATGCCCGCCATGCAACAGGCCAGACAAGAAGTAGTCAAAGCTCTCAAGGCGGCGGTCGGCAAAGGATACTCGCCGGCCGTTGATCAACTGGAGACGCCAAAAATTGCCTCCATGGGCGACTTGGCTTTTCCTTGTTTTGATTTAGCCAAAGGCCTCAAGCGCAACCCGGCCGAGATTGCCGCTGAGTTGGCCCCGAAAATCAAACTAGCTGGCATGATCGCCAAGGTTGACGTTAAAGGCCCGTACATCAACTTCACCCTCGACAACGACAAGTTGGCCGAGATAGTTCTTTCGGAGGCCAGCGCGGAAACGTACGGTTTTGGCGATGCCATGCGCGGCAAAAAAATCATGGTCGAATATTATCAGCCCAACACCCACAAGGAAGTCCACGTCGGTCACTTGCGCGCCGCGCTTGTTGGACAAGAAGCCGTCAATGTTTTCAAAGCCAATGGCGCCGAGGTCATTCCAACAACTTACATTAACGATCTAGGTTTGCATGTGGCTAAATGTCTTTGGGCCATTCAGAAATTTCACCCCGGCGAGGAACCGGCCAAAGATGATCGCAATGCCTTTCTCGGCAAAGTCTACACCGAGGCTTCTGTTTGGCTTGAAGACCATCCCGAAGAAGCGCAAGAAGTGCATCGCATCCATCAGAGTTTGGAAGAAGGACATCGCGGCTGGATTGGGCTGTGGAAAAAAACGCGCAAGTGGTCGTTGGATGTGATTGAACAGATCGGCAAGGAGTTGGGGATGACCATTACGGTGCGCTACTACGAAAGTGATTTGATGCGTCGGGCTAAACACATCATCGACTATTTGTTGAAAAATAAGATCGCCGTTTTCAG
>JBBTSK010000031.1:0-4521 GCA_038078795.1 Patescibacteria group bacterium | reverse complement strand
ACCAGGCTTTGGCCGCTGTCGCGTGAAAAGCAACCCAAGCAATTGCAAACCGTGCTCGGCGGCAAAACGCTTTTGCAAACAACCTTCGAGCGTCTGCTGAAAATATTTCCTCTGGAAAATATTTTGGTGGCTACCGGCGTCGGCGACGTCAAGGCTGTCAAGACCCAGCTCAAAAAATTACCGCTAAAAAATTTATTTATAGAACCGGAGCGCAAAGGCACGGCCGCGGCGATCGGTTATGTGCTGGCAGTGGTCGCGCGCAGTCACCCGGAGGAGACGTTCGTGGTCATTAACGCCGATCACCATCTAACCGAAGTTGAAGAATATCAAGCCTGCATCATGATGGCTGACGAGTTGGTGCGCTCGCGTGTTGGTTTTGTGGCCTTGGTGGGCACCAAACCCAATTATCCAGAAACAGGTTTTGGCTACATCAAAGTCGGTCAAGCCTTGGCTTGGGTCGGAGCGGACGAACGCAAACGCTTGGCTCATAACGTCGATCGTTTTGTGGAAAAGCCCGATGCCTCCACTGCCGCCAGTTATGTGCTCTCCGGCGATTATTTGTGGAATCCAACGTTGATTGTTTCTGAAATTGGCTCGTTTTTGGAGCGTTATCGCGTCCACGCGCCGGAGACATTCGCTCAACTCCAGCGCATTATCAAAGCTCCCAAGGCTAACGAAAAGGCGATCGTCGCCGACGCTTTTGCCAAGATGCCGGCGATGTCGGTCGATGACGCGATCTTGGTGCACGGCGGAAAAATGGCCGTGGTGCCGGGCAACTATGTTTGGTCAGACATCGGCAGTTGGCAGGCGGTTTATGATGTGCGCGCGGCTGAAGAAGCGGATGTTGATCAGAACGTGACGCTGGGGCACGTCGTTTGTATTGAAGGCAAAGGCAACTTGCTGTGCACTAGCGAGAAAAAAGTTTTGGCCGCGATTGGGGTAGAAAATTTAGTGGTCATCGACACAGTCGACGCTTTGTTGATTGTACCGCGAGACAAAGCTCAACACGTGCGGCGCTTAGTCACAGAGCTTAAGAAGCGCGGGATGGATAAATTTCTATGAGGAAAATGTCGCTGGCGGTCATGGGACTTGCCGTGGTCATTTTTGGTTTGCTTGGTTTTGCCATTTGGGCCGGCGGGCAGATTTGGAAAACGCCGTCGGATTTATCGGACAAAGTTGCCATGACGGTTGCTTCTGGTGAGAGCGTGCACGAGATCGCCGTTCAGTTAAAAGAAGATGGGTTGATCGACAGCGTTTGGTTGTTTGAGGCCTTTGTGCGTTTCGTGAAACGCGACAATCGTTTGCAAGCGGGAACGTATGAAATTTCTCGTGGCGAAGGAATCGCAAGTCTTTTTATGACTCTGCGTTATGGTATGCAAACCACGGACGTGGAAGTGACGATTCCTGAAGGCTACACTCTGAAACAGATCGGCGAGCTTGTTGGTGTCAAACTTGGGATTTCGTTTGAAGAGTGGACGATGGCCACAGGCGTTGATTCGCCGTTCGAGGGAACGATGTCGCTTTTGAGTAGTAAGCCGGGCAGTGTCGACTTGGAGGGTTATTTGTTTCCTGACACCTATCGATTTGCTCAAAGCGCGACGGCCGAAGACGTAGCGCGCACCATGCTGGAAACAATGGCTTGGCGTTTTGAGGCCCTCGACGTTTTGTTCGTCGACGAGGGATGTGAAAGCGATTGTTGGTGGGTCGAAAACATACACGAGCTGTTGACGCTGGCATCGATCATCGAGCGCGAAGTTATGATTGATGTCGATCGCGGCAACGTCGCCGATGTTTTTATCAAACGTCTCAAGATTGGCATGGCCTTGCAAGCCGACTCAACGGTCAACTACGTCACCGGCAAGAAGACACCCGGCGTTTCCTTGGATGACTTGCGGATCGATTCCCCGTACAATACCTACAAATATCCCGGACTGCCTCCTGGCCCGATTTCCAACCCAGGACTTGCGGCAATCGAGGCCGCGGCCGACCCCACGCCCAACGACTATTACTACTTTCTAACCACCGACGAGGGTGAAGTGATTTATGCAAAAACCCACGATGAACATGTGGTCAATAAAGCGAAGTATCGCTAAGCGTGTCTTTGCGAGCGGAGCGAAGCAATCTCTTGTGGGAGTTTGCTTCGTCGTTTTGCTCCTCGCAATGACAATCCCCCTGCCAGTTCGCGCGGCGGATTTTATTTTTGACGTTTTTGAATCGGCGATGCTGGTGCAGGCTGATGGTTCGATCGACGTGCAAGAAACATTGACCGTTACTTTCACATCGGCGCGCCGCGGCATTTACCGCGTCATCCCTACGCACTACGTCGAAGAAGATGGGCAAGAGCAAATTTTGCAAGTCAGCAATATCGGCGTGACGGATGAAGCGGGCCAGTCTTTGACGACATCAATCAGCAACGACGAAGCGCTCAGTATTCGAATCGGCGACGCTAATCGTACCGTGATCGGCGAGCAGACTTACGTTATTCATTACACCGTCGAGGGAGCCTTGGCGGCGTTTGATGATTTCGACGAGTTGTATTGGAACGTCACCGGAAGCGAATGGGACACGCCACCGGAGAGAGTTATTACGACAATAAACTTTTCTGATGACTTTCTCGAAGCGGATCTGCGTCTCTCTTGTTACACCGGCGTCTATCAATCAACCGAGAAAGATTGTCAGATTGCTTTTGTCGGACAAACGGTTACCGCCACGGTCGCCAACAACTTTTTGACCGTTGCTGTCGGTTGGCCAAAGGGCTTGGTCGAAATTCCCGCGCCGGTTTATGCCACGGCATTGACTGACATCACCGAGCATCCAGCGTCCTACGCCATTTGGCTTCTGCCGTTCGCGGCGTTCGTTTTGATGTTTCTGCGCTGGCACAAACACGGCCGCGATCCCAAAGGGCGGGGGACAGTGGTGCCGGAGTATGGTCCACCGAAGGGTTTGCGCGCGGCGGAGATGGGAATGGTTTGGGCGAATAAAGTAAATGACGCCTATTTGTCCGCGGCGATGGTAGAGCTGGCCGTGCTCGGGCACATCAAAATTATCGAGCAGGTTGAAGAACGGTTGGGGCCGGATCGCAAGACGTTTACTCTGGAGCGGACGGACAAGCCGACGGATGGTTTGCGTCCATGGGAAATAGCATTACTCTCTGCGTTGTTTCGCCGCGGGGCGGCGACGGTCAGCGAGGATCAACTCAAAAAACATTTTGCCAAAGATAAAAAGCCAGCGGTGTCCGTTTTGGAAACCCGAATGGTTGATGAAGGGTATTTTGCCGCGCATCCCGGCCGCGCCCGTGGTGGTTGGACAACGCTCAGTGTCATTTTGCTCTTCATCGGTTTTCAAATAGTCTCCATTCCGCTTATGCTTACTGGTGGAATCGTTTTATTGTTTGGTTGGCTGATGGCTAAACGGACGCCAAAAGGCGCCGAGGCGCTTGATCAAGCCAAAGGTTTCAAGTTGTTTTTGTCGACAGCGGAGAAGTACCGCTTGGAATGGCAGGAGAAAGAGGGGATCTTTGAGAAGTACCTGCCGTATGCTATGGTCTTCGGCGTGGCGGACAAGTGGGCTAAGGCCTTTGCCGCCTTGCACATTGAGCCTTCGGTTCCCGCTTGGTACGTCGGCGCGGCGCTCCTGCACTTCAATGCCGTTGATTTCACTTCGCGAATGAACAACCTGTCGCATCAAATGGCTTCGGTCGCCGCGCCTAAATCTAGCGGATCTGGTGGAGGTGGTTTCTCGGGTGGAGGGTTTGGTGGAGGTGGCGGGGGCTCCTGGTAATTTAATTTGTCTTTGCGAGAAGGCAACCGGCCGACGAAGCAATCTCTTGTAATTTTATGCGCAAATTATTGTTGACGTCCGTATTCACTCCCGAGCTCGCCCAAGAGCTGATCAAGTTGTTGCCGACGCCGCCGTCGGAAACCAAGCTTGCTTTTATTGCCACCGCTTCCGAAGTCGAAACGGACAAGGGTTACGTGCTCCGCGATCGCGCCGCGCTCGAAGGGATGGGTTTTGCTGAGATCATTGAAGTTGATCTGAAAGTTCCCGAGGATCTCGCCAAGCTCGACGAATGCGGTGCGGTGTTTGTGGAAGGCGGCAACACCTTTTATTTGCTCAAGTGGATTCGCGAGAGCAAGTTCGACGTCAAGCTCAAAGAATTATTGGCGAACGATAAGGTGTACGTAGGGGTGAGCGCAGGGAGTATTGTTGTCGGGACTAGCATCGAAATTTCCGGGGTCGGACGGACGGCAGATAAAAATCAAGGCTACGTCGAGGATTTGCGTGGTTTACGCCAGGTTCCGTTTATGGTTGCGGTTCACATGAACAGCGAAGAAAAAATTTATTTTGATCAATTTGCTCGCTCGCGGCCACTTCGTCCGATTATCGGCATCGAAGACGGCATGGCCATTATCTGCGAAGGGGATCGCTTCCGCATCGTCGGCCCTGGTAAAGTGCAGACGTGGAGTTCGAAATTGTTTCGATAAAAATTTGTCTTTGCGAGGAGGCAACCGGCCGACGAAG
>JBBTSK010000030.1:0-1139 GCA_038078795.1 Patescibacteria group bacterium | reverse complement strand
CACCTCAACCAAGTGAGCTGTCTTTTCTGGAGCGGGTAGCGGGAGTCGAACCCGCATCACCAGTTTGGAAAACTGGGATAATAACCGCTATACGATACCCGCATGCTTTGTAAAAATCGAACTATTTTGTTCCAGATACAAGGCGCGGGTGTCGACGTACGAGACGTACAACCGGTACGTTGAGGAGTCGACGGGACCCGCAACACAGTAGCTGGACAAAATGGACGATTTTTTTGGTCGGGCCGGTGGGACTTGAACCCACGGCCTCCTGGTCCCAAACCAGGCGCGCTACCAACTGCGCCACGGCCCGACAATACACTTTCTGTCTTTACACCAGGCGCGCTTCCGGGGCAAGCCGATCTCGCTCCGCTCGATATCGTCTTGCCCGTTCTCGCCGCCGCGAGTGAAGCAGTTCACTCGCTCGTCGCTTCGCTGCGGCTCGAACCCAACTGCGCCACGGCCCGACGTAGTCTCGAGAATCATCTCGACGCGGTAGAAATATAATGGAAAGGACGGTTTTTGTAAAGCGCCTGGAGGTAAGGTAGATAGATGTGTCGCTCTAGTGTTAAGACGGATAACGATTAGCGTCCGTCAGTTCAAATGCTCCTCCGTCGACGTACAAATCCAGGTAACTCTGGGCGGCGGTGACGAGCGAGGCTTCGGGGAAGTCCATGGTCGCAAAGTCTGTGGGCGCGATTTCCAAACGATTGCCGTTTTCAATGAACCAAAAAACACCGTTCGATTCTTCGATGATTGTTCCGTCCGGGTGCACCGCCGCTTCGATGTCGTCGCCAACGGTGTAGTTCATCCAAAAGGTGTCGGCAACGTCGACGACGCGTTGATTCCAGTCATCACCATACAAACTGACGGCCAGCTCTTCGGATGTGATCCAACGCAAAACCCCGCCAGGCTCCACGGCGTAGGTTTTGGGATCGGTAGTGATTTTGACAAGCGACGTTCCTGGTCGCATGGTCACATTTTTGCCAAGGCTATACGAAGCTATAGTGTCGGCGTCGACTTCGGTAACGTCATCGAAATTAGCGTACCAACTAAAGAAAATGTCTTCGCCCGGAAAGGCGTGGCGTTTACCGTCAGAGCCCAACATATAGACAGAAGAGTGGTCGGCTAGTTTGATAAGC
>JBBTSK010000029.1:0-1332 GCA_038078795.1 Patescibacteria group bacterium | reverse complement strand
TCCGTGAGGCAGAGAGCGCCAACCCCGTGTTGGCAGCCACTGCCCACGGGACGCGCTCTTTGTTTTCCAACTTGAAAAATCTTGATTGAAATCAAAGGACGACCGCCGTTTGGTGGTCGTCCTTTGGTAGTGCAACGGTCAGAAAGTCGGAGATAACCTAATAACCTACGCCTGCCACGCCGCAAGCTCACGCAGTCGTTCGTTGGCCTTGGTGTAACTATCGAGGGTGAGTATAATGCCAAAGGTATGAAAAAAATCCATCGTTTTTTGCTCCCCGTCGATTTGTCACATCAAATCCGCGATGTGTTGAAAATAAAAACCGATGAAGTCGTTGACTTGATGGACGGTCAAGGGATGGAATTTCAGGCGAAAATCGTGTCTACGGCCGGACCGGTCGAGGTTGAAGTTGATTCCGTCCGACAAAATCAAAGCGAGCCAATGGTCAAAGTGATTTTATATTGCGCTATTTTGAAACGTGAGAATTTTGAGTTAGTGGCGCAGAAAGCGACCGAAGTCGGTGTCCACGACATCGTCCCGATCATTACTGAACGGACGATCAAAACCGGATTAAAACTCGCTCGCTTGCAAAAAATCGCCGCCGAAGCCGCGGAGCAATCCGGGCGTGGCGTGGTGCCGACAGTGCATAAGGCGATGACGTTCAAACAAGCGCTGGTGGACTGTGCCAGAAACGACGTCAATTACTTTTTTGATCCATCAGGGCAAATTCACAATAAACGGCCTGACCCTATTCAGGGATCCATCGGATTATTCATCGGCCCTGAAGGCGGGTGGACAGACAACGAAATCGCGCTGGCCAAACAGGCAGATTTGGTTCAAGCCTCGCTTGGCAGACTCACTCTGCGCGGCGAAACAGCCGCCATCGTGGCCTCTTATCTTGCCACCTCAAGCAAGTTATAATCATTCAGCTTTAAAAATCCAGCCCTTCTCTCGCACCAACGCCTGAATAAAAATAATGCTTTCGCAAAATCACCTCCGACACCAAGTGCGCTTTTTGTTTGAACGACTCCGGCGCGTTGCGGCCGGTCAAAATTAATTCTAACTTTTCTGATTTTTTTTCTAACAAATCAAGCACTGCTTGTTCGTCTAAAAATCCCAAGGCCGTGCTGGAGTTCACTTCGTCTAACACTAACAGGTCAAATCGGTCCGACTGGACCAATTCAAGCGCCTTAGCCAGGCCCTGCCGACCAAATTCCTTGTCTTCGTCCGTAATCGAAAAGTCAAACCTCCCCGAGGCATCAACCCGATCGCGACCAAAGGCCCACCATTCGACTCGGCCAAGGCCTCGCTCATGGTCTTCGACCGCAAAAGCAT
>JBBTSK010000028.1:0-1863 GCA_038078795.1 Patescibacteria group bacterium | reverse complement strand
AAGCGCTTTATAAACAACAGCGGCGCTGGGCTTGGGGAGTGGAGCATTTTCCTTACATGGTGCCGAAGATGCTCTCCGACAAGCTGATGCCGATGAGGATCAAAGTCAAATATATTTTTAACCACCTCGAGGGGATGTACACCTGGGCCACGGCGCCGATTTTGATTTTTATTCTTGGCTACTTGCCGTTATTTATTTCCGAGCGCGCCTCGTCGGTGCTGGTGGCGGTGACACCGTTTACGCTCGAGTGGATTATGCGTTTGGCGATGATCGGCGTGTTTGCCTCGGGACTTTTGTCCATGACCATGTTGCCGGATCGTCCGACGCACATCAAAAAAGGCACTTGGCTGGTGATGATTTTGCAGTGGGCGTTATTGCCCGTCACTTTTGTCCTCTTCGGTTCTCTGCCCGCCATCGACGCGCAAACACGGTTGATGCTTGGTAAATATTTGGGGTTTAATGTGACAAAGAAAGGGAGATGAAGTGTGTAACTGCGCTTGACTAAGAGATTATTTTGTGATGTAATGTAGTTATTCCGCTGAGGATCTTTGGATCAGGCGCGGGTGGCAAACAGCCGCCGGTTAGACATCGAATGATGTCGCCGGCGGTTTATTTTCTGCCGTTGTTGATTTTGTTTATTCATGCTAATCTTTTTCTATTATGAAGGAGAAGCAGCCGACAAACCGGGATCTCGCTAATACACTCGACTTAATCGCTGAGTCGATCGTTGTTTTTGCTAATGATACGCAAAAGCGGTTCGATGCGATCGACAAGAGGTTCCTGGGTATTGAGTCAACGATGGTCACCAAAGACTTCTTGGAAGATAAGTTTGCTGAATTGCGTGGTGATACAACGCTTTTAACGTGCAAGGAAGATCGAAAAGTTATGGCTCTGGTCGATATGTTGCATCGAAAAAAAGTTTTGACTAAAGTCGAGGCAAAAAGTATTGCTGGGGTGGGGCCGTTTGCCGACTTATTCACTGTCACCCGTGGTCGGCTGGAGGCATGAACAAAAGTCAGTTTGTTGATTTCCGGAGTACAGACTGCAGATTTTATTCTGTGGTTAGCTAAAAAGTAGGACTCTGCACTCCGGAAATCAGAGAAGTATCATTTGAACACATGCCAGACAAGAAGAAACCCGAAGCCAACACGCCCGCGCCCTGTCTCTTAAAAGAATTCGTGCTATAATTTGGCCCATGCCTACGCATCCAAATTTCTTAAGTGAAATGCATTCGGAAATGCCGGCTCCAAAGGGGCCTGCTTTCTGGCGTTTGTCGCCGTGGGTGTTGATTGGGGTTGCGGTTTTGTTGTTGATTTATGTTGTTCTTGCCGCGTTGGGGGCGGGGAGGGTGGTGTCTGCCTCGCTTGGCGCCAAGGACGCTATTGCCAGCGCGCAAACAGCGGCAGAGGATTTGGATTTTCCTGCGGCGAGTGGGGAGCTCGACACGGCGGCGCAAGAAATTGCTCGGGCGCAAAAAGGGCTGGCGATTTTGGCCCCACTGCGAATCCTGCCCTACGTTGGTGACCAAGTGCGCGCGGTTGGCGACGTGCTCGACGCTAGCGGTCGCTTGGTGCCAGCTTTGCAACAAGCCGTAGCCATTGCCGCCGATGTGGTGGACGTGGTTGGTCGCGCGCAAGCTTTAGGCGAGGTGCCGCTTGATGACAGCCTGACTTATCTCACCTTGCCTGCCGACGTGCGCCGCGATTTGTTGACGCGCTTGCATCAATCGCTCCCAGAGCTTCAACAAATTTACGCGCGTCTGAAATTGGCGGCGGAAGATGTTGCCAAGCTTGATGATTTAACCCTTGCCGCGCCGATTGCCAAAGCGGTCGAGCCGTTCACTACCTTGATTCCCGAGTTGAC
>JBBTSK010000027.1:0-2480 GCA_038078795.1 Patescibacteria group bacterium | reverse complement strand
CGCCAACTGCCACTCGCGACCAATGGCGTCTTTGGCAATGAAGTCGATCTTGGGGCCGTAGAACGCCGCCTCCCCTACCCCAACTTCGTACTCTCGGCCAAGCTCTTTTAACAATCCTTCAAGCGTCTTGACGGCATTCTCCCATGTCGACGTCGAACCCAAATACTTGTCCATCGACTCCGGATCATGCACAGACAAGCGAACACGCAGGGGCATCTCAAAGGCAGCGTAAAACTTGGTGATGATGTCGTAAATGTTAAGCGCTTCTTGTTTGACTTGCTCCGGCGTGCAGAAAATGTGGGCGTCGTCTTGAGTGATGGAACGGACGCGAGAGAGACCGGCCAACTGTCCGGTGTTTTCGTCGCGATAGACTTTGGTGACCTCGCTGTAGCGCAGAGGCAAATCACGGTAGGAACGCGGGCGCGCCGCAAAAATCTGCGTATGATGCGGGCAGTTCATTGGCTTCATGATGAACTCGTCGTCGGATTTTTTGCTGTGCACGTAAAAAATGTCGTCGGCAAACTTTTCGTAGTGACCACTTGTTTTGTAAAGATCGACTTTAGCCATGTGAGGAATGTCCACCCGTTGGTAGCCGTGAGGTTTCATCAACCGCCAGACGAAATCTTCCAACAGCTTGCGAACAACCGTGCCCTTGGGAGTGAAGAGCGGAAGTCCGGATCCGACCAGCGGCGAAAAGGCAAACAAATCCAGCTCAACTCCGAGCTTGCGATGATCGCGGCGCTTGGCTTCCTCGAGCATTGCCAAATAGGCGTCGAGCTCGGCTTTGGTTTCAAACGCCGCGCCGTAGATACGAGTCAACTGCGGATTCTTTTCGTCGCCGCGCCAGTAGGCTCCGGCAAGTTTAGTCAGTTTGAAACTGCCTGGATCCGCTTTGTTGATTCCCTCGGCGTGGCCCCCGCGGCACAAGTCCGCAAAGTTGCCGGAGTGATAAAACGTCAGTGTCTGACCGTCTTGCGAGAACTGATCAATCAGCTCGAGCTTGAACGGATTGTCGGCAAAACGCTTTTTGGCTTCATCGGCCGACACTTCCTCACGGTCAAATCCCTTCCAGTCTTTCAGGAGCTCGCGCATCTTGTCTTCAATCTTTGGCAACTGATCTTCAGACACCGGCGCGGCAAACTGAAAATCATAATAAAATCCATCCTCAATCGCAGGACCAATCGTCCGCTTGGCGTCTGGCCACAATTCCATCACCGCCGCGGCCAGCAAGTGAGCGAGGGAGTGACGATAATGCTCCAACTGATCTCTATCCATAGCCATAAAATAAAAACCCGGATCTAAAATAATTAGATCTCGGGACCCAAAAGGGCGGTTCCACCCGAGTTGCCTGGCAATTTGCGTCCGCCAGACCACTTTTGTGCATAGAACGGCTATGCCCCGTTGACTCCCGGGGTTGGTAGCCCCGATCAATGTCGTGAGGATATGATACTTCGTCCGCGATTACTGTCAAATATCCGTAGTGGACTGAACGCATGCTAGACATTATTGCTGGTTTGATTTATCCTGTCCTATTCCAACTCACTGGAATACCGGAGGTATCGTGCCCAACAAGCAATGTCCCATCCCCGAACTCAACGACCGGCCAACCAACCTTTCTGTCGAGGAGCTGCTGCAAGCCCAACAGCGCTACGTCGAGCGCGTTCGCGGTCTGATCGAACGACACTACGGGCCTGGATCATTCCGGCGCTTCGTATCGCTCGTCCAGAGCTTCGAAAGGATGAAAGGCCTTCCGGTGTACGACCGCATGATGCAGATCCTTTTCACTGACAGGGACGCATGGACCAAGCAACGAGTCGCCCTGGGCGACTTCGTCAAACCTCCCGCTCCTGACGCACCAATCCAAGTGATTGAGCTGTCAGCCGACTTCCACCAACTCGTCGCTGAAACAGGCGACTTCATCCTGCGACTCCCGTGGACGAAGGAGCCCGACGGAAGCGGACCGATCCTGGAACTGACCCGCCAGCAACTCGCCATTCAAAACACCCAGGACGTACGGAACTTCTACCAAGCGGCTCGCAGAATGTACGAAGCGAGCTTCGCCAGGACGATGGTCAAGATCGAGAAGGCTTCAGACCCCGCCGATCCGTGCCTGGTCATGGGACTCATCTTGGACCAACTGGCGGTCAAATACGTCGGAATGACCACGCGCCTCCTGCTCCTGCGGATCGCAGAAATCGTCGAGACGAAAGACCCAAGTCTCCGCTTCGTCCTCCCGACTGCCGATGAAGTCCTTCCGCACTTGCTCCGATTTCCGGAGGCGCGAGAGACCGCCATCGCGGACATCGACGTCGAGTTCACGCGTCGCCTGATCGGCTCCATGATGTCCACCGTCTTCAATCATCCGGAAGCGATCGTCGGCTTGTACACGAACATCGGTCTGTACGCAACCATCCTCGGAGAGTATCGGCTGGCGCGTCAAACGATCAACATCGCCACTCCCTTCGCTCGAGGAAACATCC
>JBBTSK010000026.1:0-5738 GCA_038078795.1 Patescibacteria group bacterium | reverse complement strand
GCGTTGGTCTTGCTCAGCATCTCCGGCTGCGTGCCGCGGACGTGCGGCGCGCGGAGAGGGCCGGGGCGGCCTACGGGGCGGTGATCCCGAACTGGTCGCCGATGATGTCGGGAATCGGGTAGACCAGGAGCGATTCCCAGCCGTTCGGCCGGGTGACGAGGAAGGACTCCATGAGAAGGTCGACACTGATCTGCGGCGGGACTCCGTCGGCGTCGGGCTCCGGGAGGTTCTCACAGTTGAGGTCCGCGGTGAGGGCGTAGTGGTGCGTCCCCTGGAGGAGATCGTGCTCGTCCTCGGGTTCGTCGAAGTACACATCCTCGAGGTCGTCGATCGGGCCCATCATGACCTCCCCGGTATCGAGGTTCTCGAGCTTGGCGTCGCTGAAGTAGATGAGGGGGCCGCCGCTGTAGTTGACCCGGAACTTCGCGGTCTCGAGGAACGCCCGACAGCGAGTCGAGACGTGGAACTCGAAAATCACTGCGTCTTCGGCCGAGCACGAGAGTCCGTGATCGTCCGGTTCGACCACGGTGACCACTACCCGGTTCCGACACCGCGGCAGAGGGCCGAACGGATGGGCGGGCGGGCTGTCAGCCAGGCTCTGGGTGGGCGCGAGGAAAAGGACGAGGATCATGAGGGACTCCGGGTAGGGCACGTCGCAAAAACGCGAACGTAAGGTCAGATTAGATGAAAAACAAACAAACGGTCAAGTATCACTCTCAAAAAAATCATCCCTAAAACATAAAAACGACCATGAAAGTCGTTTCTCTGTGGCGGTGGGACAGGGATTCGAACCCTGGATAGGTTTCCCTATACACGCTTTCCAAGCGTGCGCCATAGACCACTCGGCCATCCCACCATTGGTGTTATCCCTTAAAATGGCGATCTACTCGTCGTTCGCTGCACAACATCTTCGTCGTACATTTAAGTACGCCTCAGATGTTGCTTGCTCCACGACTTCGTATCTCATCCATTTTCAGGGATAACACCGAACGACGCACCCGAACCTAGACTGTGGCCACAAGGATAATCGAAATCACCCATTTGATCAAGACCCAACAAAATGCTATCGTGAGGCGGTATGAAACTCGTTTTTGCTACCCACAATGCCGGGAAAATTATTGAGATGCGTGCGATGTTGGCCGATCTTGGATTCGAAGTAATCAGCGCCGATGAAGCCGGAGTTAAAGAAGACGTGGTTGAAGACGGCACAACATTTGAAGACAACGCCTTGAAAAAAGCACGATTTGTGGCGGAGAAGTCGAAAGAGTGGGCAGTGGCCGACGACTCTGGCGTTTGCATTGAAGCTCTCGACGGTCAACCTGGCGTCAACACCGCCCGTTGGGCTGGTGACAAAGTCGGCGACGACGGCCTCATCCGCCACACCCTTGAGGTTATGAAAGAAATTCCAGAAAGTAAACGCCAGGCCTATTTTGAATCCTGCGTAGCCGTCGTTTCCCCAACGGGAGAGGAACATACCTTCTCCGGCCAGATCCACGGCCGCCTAGCCCTTGCGCCCGTCGGAACCCCGCGCCCAAAACTTCCCTATGATCTCATCTTCATCCCCAACGGCCACGACCGCAGTTTCGCCCAAATGTCTGATCAAGAAAAAAACTCTCTCTCACACCGCGGCCTGGCGTTTGCAAAATTAAAAGAATTTCTTAAAACAATATGACCACACAACAAGAATTCACTCGCACCTTGGCAAAAGAAGGCGCCATCAAAAACGGTTCGGCCGCGATCTTGGCCGCCTTGGCTTACCCCACGTTATCGCAAGCGCTGTCGACGATCGACGCTGGCGCCCTGTCCAACTTCTTGTTCATCATCAGCATCCTCTTGATAACCGTCTGCTTCGCCAACTTCGCCTTCACCTACGAAAAAGCCAAGATGAAACTAATGCACGGCCGACTGTTCGCCCACGCCACCACTTTCATCTTCATGCTACTCATCGCCACCATGCTCGAAAGCGTGGCCATTGGCATGCACGTTATTTATCCGTCGCTCTCCGTCGTCGTTATACCAATGACCGCGCTCCTGTACATCGGCCTGGCCATGTACGACTTCTGGGATTTGTTGCGCGTCGAACTTCATGAGTAACTCCACTCCAGTTATCACTAACATGAAAGTAAAGCGGGCGCGAGACCTTTTGCTTCATATTTCACTTTAGAGCCGATCGTTGTTAAGATGAAATTATGAAAAAAAGATCCAAGACACAGGAGGTGCTGAATATAATTGGCGGTGTGACTGAGGGTTTTCGGCGATCCTTCCCATCCTACGATTACGACGAGCTGATGGCCGTAAGAAATCTGAAGGAACTGCGAGGCCGTAAACAAGCTTTAGAGCGCCTGAAGACACAAGATCTTATAACGACAAGAATGCGCGGTAGTAAGATTTGGCTTGACTTAACAGAACGTGGGGAGCAGTTCGTGCTGGCAGAAATTATCCGCTGTAAATCGCGACTTCTGCCAAAAGGCCGGGTTTGCGTTGTCTGTTTTGACATCCCAGAAAGCATAAAAGAAGTCCGACAGGCTTTGCGTAAACTCCTGCGAGAAGCCAAGCTCCGTCACATACAGCGGAGCGTCTGGGAAGGTCGACGAGACATCGTCAATGAGTTGCGTGAACTCGTCAGGCGCAATTCAGCCCAAGACTGGATTCGTGTCTATGTGGCCGACGAACTCTCTAAATGAAATTACATCTTAACGACGATCGGCGCTAAAATGAAATCGAAGTAAAAAGTAACGCCTATGGACATCATGCTCAAACGCCCTCTGCCGGACAGCCCACGAAATATTTTGCGCCGCGCCGGATACTCCGAACACTTTGATCCCAAGATGCAAAAGACAAGTTACTCGTTGCGACTCGGTGGCGGTCGCTATCCGCGTTTTCATTGCTACGTCAAAGAGACGCCGGAGGCGATTGGATTTAGTTTGCATATTGACCAAAAAGAAGCCAGTTATGAAGGAGCGGATCATATGCACTCCGGCGAATATGACGGCAAGCTGGTGGAGGAAGAAATGGGACGGATACGAAGATGGGCATCGGCTAGACCGACACCCATCTCTCTCGATGACGATTAAATTTTTCTACTTCGCCAGTGCCGCGTCGACCATGCTCTTGAGAGTCGCGTAAGGGACAGCGCCGGAGACGAGCGTGCCGTTGACGTAAGTGGCTGGCGTGCCGCTTACTCCGGCGGCTGATCCGGCCGCTTGTTGCGCGTCGATCAAATCGTCATATTTGCCAGAGCTCAAACAGGATTTGAAACTATCGACGTTCAACCCGAGCGTGGTGGCGGTCGAGACATAGAAGTCCGTTCCGAGGTCAGCGCCATCGACAAACATTGCGTCAGCAAACTCCCAAAATTTGCCCTGCTCGTTAGCGCACTCGGAAGCCACCGCGGCTGGCTGAGCGTCATCGTGAAAGCTCAAAGGAAAATGACGATAAACCCAAGCGATCTGGTCGCCATATTCTTCCATCAACTGTTCCATGTTGGGATGATGACGGACGCAGTACGGGCACTGGAAATCAGCGTACTCGATGAGTACGACTTTAGCATCTTTGTTGCCGCGGATGTGGTCGCTCGAAGTCACGGCTGGAACCGCGGTTTTGGCGGCGGTTGGCGCCGTGGCCGTCGTCGGCTTGGCTGTGTTAGCAACGGCGACGTTGACCGCTTGGGCGTTATCACTGGCCGCGGCGACGTCGACTCCACCTCTGGTGACCATAGAGACGAGCGTCCCGCTGGTAATCAACGAAAGAAGCGCCACGCCAGAAACAAAACCAAAAATAAACATGACGCGCGGGTTGCCGTTCTCGAACCACGACTTATTTTCCGACATAACGTGAAAAATGATGACTTAAAGCTAGATTAGCTTAGCACAGGGGTGATCAAAATGGTAGACCTTGGCTTCAGCCATAGAATTATTCCCAACCCTATCAAAATAGCCGACAAGTATTGCCCTGGCGTCAACCCGAGATAACGGACGTCGACAAGGCGCAGGAAGTCTAATAAAAATCTGCTGACGCCGTACCACAAACAAAAAACAATTATGTAAGTTCCTTGTTTGACATGACGTTTGGCTAAGAGCAAAAACAAAAAAAAGAGAATCAATCCGTTGAGCGACTCATACAAACCAAGATCGTGACGGATGACACCATCGGGGTATTTGACTCCAAGAAAAAAACTTGTCGCCGTGCCAGGATGATCATGAATCAAAAAACAACCGATCCGACCGATGAACATACCTAGCGGCAAACCGAAAATGACAGCGTCGGCGTATTGATGGATGCTTAACTTGCGACGTTGGCAATAGACCAAGCTCGCTAAAATTGCGCCGACAAATCCGCCGTAAATCGACATTCCTCCCTGCCAAAAAGCCAGAATCTGCCCGGGATTGGCCAAGTAAAAGTCCGGATCATAAAAAACGACATGGAACAGTCGTCCGCCGATCATCGCCGCAACGACTATCCAAGCGGCAAGGTCGTAAATATGTTTAGGATCAAGTCCACGCCGGCGCGCCATCCACGCCGCGGCCACGGCTCCAAACAAAAATCCCAGCGCCACCAGCAGTCCCCAAATCTGAATTGGCAAAGCGCCAAGATAAATAGTCGTCCACTGAATCCACGGGATCATACTTGGCGATAAATGCCAGCCATGCCGGTGGCGATCAGAGCGCCGACAAGATCGGCGACTAACCACGATCGATCAAAGAGGATAACGGCGATGACGACAAAAACCGGCGCAATGAGCAAGGCCGATGGGCGACGAGACCCCAAGCGCAAAATCCAGATGATTAATCGGGTGATAACAAGCGAAATCAAAAAGTGAACGATGAAAATCAACATATTAAATTGCGGCTAACAAGCGCAAAGCGCGTTCATATTCCTTGACCGCGGCCGCGGCTTGGCGATGAGCGAGACGAAAGTCCGGTTCGTGAACAACTTTATTACGCATGCTGTGGCACCAGCGCACTCGTTTGAGTTCATAAAATTTACGCTCCGCAAACTTCAGGCGGAAAGCCATCGTCTCCCCTGGCATGTGCATCGCTTTCAACACAAAGTCCAGCAAGTTGTCGGCCTCGATGACTGCTAAGCGATCCGACTCCGCGTCAGGCCGATCAATCATTGTCTTGATTCTCTTCCATCGCGCTCGCATCAAAGCTTGATCCAGTTCGTGACTGCGCTTGGCCATCAGGCGATGCATGGCTCGCACAAGTATGCGGCCGATGATGGCAGTGATGATCATCACTAGTACCACGCCGCCAAGCATGATGACGATCGGCTGGAGATCTGTGGGAATGGAAAAATCAATCATACTTTTACACGTCCCAGGGGCTCTTTTTGTGCCACTCGGTAATCGACTGATAAAAATGTCCGACCTTAAAGAGCGTCGCCTCGTCAAAGGCTTTGCCGATCAACTGAAATCCCACGGGCAAGCCGTGAGCAAATCCACAAGGCACAGAGATGCCCGGCAAACCGGCCAAATTAGCCGAGACCGTAAAAATATCAGCCAAATACATGGCGATCGGATCGTTGAACTTTTCGCCAAGCGGCCAGGCGGCGGTGGGACTGGTCGGCGTTAGGATGACGTCGACGTCTTTGAACACCTCATCAAAATCCCGGCGGATTAAAGTGCGCACGGCTTGGGCTTTTTTGTAGTAAGCGTCAACGTAGCCGGCGGAAAGCACGAACGTGCCCAACATCACGCGGCGTTTGACTTCGGCACCAAATCCTTCGCCGCGGGTCAT
>JBBTSK010000025.1:0-1173 GCA_038078795.1 Patescibacteria group bacterium | reverse complement strand
GGCTGGGATTCCCATTGTAATCTACCTCGTCCTTTCTTACAAACCAAAAGCGATCACCGCCATTCTTTGCAGTCTGGCCTTGCCGATTATCTTCATCGTCAACTCTGCCATCTCCCGCCTGCCCCTGACTATCCGTCTCCCCGACCTGCAAAGCCTAACTCTCGACAACCTCTTCGGCCTGCGTCTTTTCGCGGCCAATCATTTTAATCCCTTTCTCGACGCCGCTTATCTCTTCGGCTGGAACCGCATCTTGATTTTGCTCATCATGATTGTCGCGGGAATAATTCTTCTCCGTCGTTCCAATCTCCACTCTCCATTTTCCATTACCAATTTCCAATCTCCATTAACCATTTTCCTCCTTCCCTCCCTTGTCCTTCTCGTGAATTACATCCTTCTCTCGACGATCTTCCGTTTTGACTTCCTCATCGGCTACGAGCAAGGCAACTATGCCGCGCGGGTATTCGAGACGGCGCAGTTTTTCTTGATTCCTCTGCTCGGATTTGTTCTTGTCCGTCTGTTTGATCTTGTCGAAACCAAACCAATCGCCATTCGCGCCGGAGTGACCGTGCTGACCGCCATCATTCTGACTTCGACTGTCTATCTGACTTACCCGCGCCACGACAATTATGAAATCAGCCGAGGCTTTAACGTGGGCGCGAGCGACTTTGACACAGTACGTTATATCAACGAACAAAATGCTTCAATCAACTACATCGTGCTGGCCAATCAAGCCGTGTCATCAGCGGCGATGAAAGAGTACGGCTTTATAAAATATTTTAACGACGACGTCTTTTACTATCCCATTCCAACGGGCGGACAGCTCTATCAGTTTTATCTCGACATGGTCAACGTCGGGCCGACGCGACTCAAAGCGATTGAGGCGATGGATTTAGCCGGCGTCGACAAAGCATATTTAGTAGTCAACGATTACTGGTTTCTTGCCGATAAAATTATCGAAAATGCCAAGCGTGAAGCAACGTCATGGATTGCCATTGACGACGGGACGGCCTACGTGTTTGAGTATCGACGATAGATAACGAGCTGAACGAACGAAGGACTACGGAGCGAAGCCGAGGACCTGTCTGAGCCAGGCCCGAGAGCCGTTGCCGTGGTTGCGGCTGCAGGCTCGACGGCCGGTGCCCCGACCGGCGGGGCAGGCGAGTTCCGCAGGCA
>JBBTSK010000024.1:0-4034 GCA_038078795.1 Patescibacteria group bacterium | reverse complement strand
CCGATGAGGAGAAAGTAAAAGTTGTGGCTGAAATGACGGCCGAAAAAACCGCCGCCAAAATCGCCAAAGAAGACGAAACGCCGGCGGACTTACCTCCAACCGAAGGCGGCGAAGAAGCCGAAGTGGCCGATGTCTCGGGAATCAAAGTCTACATTCAGCGCTACAAAGGTTTGGGAGAAATGAACCCGGAACAGCTCTGGGAAACCACCATGAACCCAGGAAATCGAGTGATGGTCAAAGTCACCATTGACGACGCCGAGCATTCCAACAATGTCTTCGATTTGCTGATGGGCGCCGAAGTCGCCCCTCGCAAGCGCTTCATCCAAACCCATGCCAAGAGCGTGGTGCACTTGGATATTTGACGTATCCTTGGCTTTGGGGTATAGTTTTGCCAGAAATCAACCCCCACCGGGGGTTTTTAAAAACCAAACGATTATGAAGCGCGTCATTAAAAAAATCATCTCTTATTTCCAAGGCGTTTTGGAAGAGATGCGCAAAGTGACTTGGCCGAGCCGTAAGGCCACCACACGTTATTCGATTCTGGTGATCGGATTGTCGGTATTTATCGCCGCCCTCTTTGGCGTACTCGATGCTGTCTTTACTCTGGGGCTTGAGGGGCTCCTTAAAATCGCGGGCTAACCCTTATGGCCAAACAAGCAGAGTCAGCAAAACTAGGGCGTCGCTGGTACGCCATCCACACCTACTCCGGCTATGAAGAAAACGTTTCCGGCAGTTTGCACCAACGCGTCGACTCCATGGACATGCACGACAAGATTTTCAACATCTTGGTGCCCAAGGAAAAAAAGATCAAAATCAAAAACGGAAAACGCCGAGTGATTGAAGAAAAGATTTTCCCCGGCTACGTGCTGGTGGAAATGATCGTTACCGATGACTCATGGTACGTGGTGCGCAATACGCCGAACGTCACCGGCTTCATCGGCACCGGTACTACTCCGACCCCTCTCTCTGACGATGAAGTCGTCGCTCTACAAAAACGGATGGGGGTGGAAGAGCCGGAATACAAACTCGACGTGGTCGCCGGTTCAATGGTGCAAATTACGGATGGACCGTTTAAAAACTTCGAGGGCAAAGTTTCCGAAATCGACCAAGCCCGCGGCAAAGTCAAAGTCATGGTCAACATGTTCGGCCGCGAAACCCCGATTGAACTTGACTTCTTGCAAATTAAGAAGGTTTAGGGTAAAAGATAACCACTTATTAAAGGTGCTGGTTGCTCAAACGAGAATCCAGTCTAAAAAAATCACCTATGGCTAGGAAATTAGTCACCCAGATTAAGCTCCAGCTCCCGGCTGGCGCCGCCACTCCTGCCCCTCCGGTCGGTCCCGCTCTTGGTCAACACGGCCTCAACATCGCCGACTTTGTCAAACGCTTTAACGACGCCTCGAGCGAGCGACGCGGTGAAACCGTGCCAGTAATCATCAGCGTCTACGAAGACCGCACCTTCGACTTCATCATGAAAGTCGCTCCGGCTTCGGGGTTGATTATGAAGGCGGCGGGGATTCCCAAAGGCTCGGGCAAACCATTGACCGAAAAAGTTGGGACCATCACCAAAGACCAGTTGCGTGAGATCGCTCAAAAGAAAATGCCGGACTTGAACACCGAAGACGAAGAAATGGCCATGCGCATCATCGCCGGCACGGCGCGTCAGATGGGAGTAGAAATTAAATAATATGCGAAGCAAAAGATATACAGCGGCCAAGCAATTGGTGGACAGCAAGAAAAGCTACTCCGTTGACGAAGCCATCGCCTTAGTCAAAGAAACAACCAAAGTCAAATTCGACGCCACCGTTGAATTGCACTGCAAGCTCGGGATCGACGTCAAACAAAGCGATCAAAATATTCGCGGCACCATTTCCCTACCCCACAGCGTGGGCAAATCGCGCCGAGTGGCCGCCTTTGTCGAACCAGACAAAGAAGCTGACGCTAAAGCCGCCGGAGCGGACTTGGTTGGCGGCGAAGAATTGATCGCCGAGATTGTCAGCAAAGGCAAAATTGATTTCGACGTGGCCGTGGCTACGCCGGGGATGATGCCGAAGCTGGCTAAAGCCGCCAAGATTTTGGGTCCAAAAGGCTTGATGCCAAACCCAAAGACTGACACGGTCGGCGCGCAGATCGGCAAAATCATTGCCGAACAAAAAGCGGGTAAACTGACTTTCAAAAACGACGACACCGGCAACGTCCACGTGATGGTCGGCAAAGTCTCTTTTGACAACAAGAACATCGCGGAAAACGTCAACGCTGTGCTTGAACTGATGCGCCGCTTGAAGCCATCTTCGGCCAAGGGCATTTACTTCAAAAACTGCGTCTTGACCTCCACCATGGGCCCAGCGGTGCACATCCAAGTGTCGTAACGGGTCGATTGGGTCGAATCTTTTTAGGAAATGGGTAGAATGTGTCGGATTGTATAGGCGGGGCCACTGTGCCCCGCTTTTGGTTTGGTGCTTACCCGGGTGGTACCTTCTGACACCAAATTCAATTCGTTTGACTACATTTAGTGTTCAACCTTGAACACTAAATGTAGTCAAACGAATTTGTTTTAAGGAGAAAAGGTACATCCACCAGCTATCCACTAGTCAGCAAGCGCCCGCACTGATAAACTTCTCTACAGGAGGACCGGGCCCATAAGCCCCGCGTCTTTTATTTTATGCTCAACGACTTCAAAGGGGCTTTGGCCTACCAACATATTAAGCAATTGATGGCCGAAGGGCACATTCGCGAAGGGCAAGAAGAGAACTTGCAACCTTCGTCGATCGACTTGTCGATTAGCGGAGAGATTTACCGCATGCGCGGCACGTTTCTTCCCCGCCCCAACGAAAAAATCCGCGACATTTTGCGCGACGGTATTTTATTTCCGGTCAGTCTCAATCAACCACTCGAACTCAACGGCATCTATCTCATCCGTCTCAACGAACTCCTCGATCTTCCAGAAAACGTCTACGCCATGACCAACAACAAGTCATCAAGCGGACGCATCAATTTGCAAACACGGTTAATCGTCAACGGCGTGTCCAGCTTTGACCATGTGCCGCGCGGCTATCGCGGCGAGTTGTGGCTGGAAGTCATCCCCAAATCGTTTCCGGTACAACTCAACTACGCCGAGCACTTAAACCAAATGCGTTTCTTTACTGGTGACGGCAGACTGACAGACGAGGAATTGAAAACCGAACACGATCGTCATGGGTTCTTGCGTGGATCGATGAATGAAGTCTTGCCGATCAACCCCAGCGCCCAGCAAAAGGGGCTAACGATGAGCATTGATTTAATCAGCTCCGAGATCGTTGGCTACCGCTGTACGCCCACCACCAGTCGGGTGCTCGACTTCAAACGCCGCGACCACGATCCATTGGACTTTTTCGAGCCAATCCCAAAACCCAAAGACGGCCAGCTGATTATGCGCAAAGGTGAATTTTATGTCTTCGTCACCAAAGAAGGGATCCGAGTCCCGCGTGAATACGCCGTGGAGATGTTACCGTACGATGTGAGTAAAGGCGAATTCCGCTCGCACTACGCCGGCTTTTTCGATCCTGGTTTCGGCTACGGCGAACATGGCGAAATCCTCGGCACTCCCGGCGTGCTCGAAGTTTTCACCCACGACAACGACTTTGTCTTGCGCGACGGCCAGCCGATTTGCCAAATGGTCTACGAGCACTTGTCCGCCCCCGCCGAACTCTACTACGGCGACCCAAAATTGGTCTCAAACTACTACCGCCAAACCGGCCCGCGCCTTTCCAAGCACTTCAAGATGAGTTAAAATTAACTTTCAACGTTTGTCAACTAATAAAAGTTTTGTTAGACTACATACTGTATGAATAAAACTTACACCATTTCCTTTAACCAAACCTTGGCTCAAGATGTTGAGAAGAACATGAAACGCGGAAAATTTGAGAACACTAGCGAATTTTTTCGTCACATCTACCGACAGTATTCCGAGAATCATGGGCCGTTTATTATCGAACGCCTAACAAAAGACGATCCTGATTATGGACGTTCAAAAAAAATCAAGTCAAAAACGAAGT
>JBBTSK010000023.1:0-5239 GCA_038078795.1 Patescibacteria group bacterium | reverse complement strand
GCTCATGGTGCTCGGTAAACCACGCGATGGTCTTACGCAGACCATCTTCCAAACGCACCAACGGCAACCATCCCAGGCTTTCTTTGGCGCGAACCAACGACGGCAATCCCAGCGGAGTCAAAAACATGAGCGGAGCTTCAAACTTGACTAAGGCGCTTGAACCAACCTTTTGAATGATTTGCCTGGCAACGTCGGAAAGTTTCAGATCAACATCACTGCCGATATTAACCACCTTGACCTCGGGCCCGGAAGCCATCAGGCGCATCAGCCCGTCAACCGCGTCGGTGACGTACAAAAGCGAGGTGGAAAATGACTCGTCGCCGTAAATCACCACGTCTTTGTTGTCGATAGCGTTCAAAACAAAATCAGGAATCATGTGGCCGTCAAAGAGCGGCATTCGGGGGCCATAGGTGCGGAACAGACGGGCGATTTTGATTTCAAGGCCATGGACTTGGGCGTAGGTTTCAAACATCGTCTCCGAAAAACGCTTGCCCTCGTCATAACAAGCCCGCGGCGAAAGATGGTTGAGCACGCCTTCGACTTCTTCGGTGTAGAGTTGACGCTCCGCTGTCCTGGCTCCGTAGACGACAGAGCTCGAGGCCAACAAAACCTTGGATCGATAACGCGTCGCCATATCTAAAATGTGACGATTGCCGACCGAGTTAGCCAACAAAGTTTGCATCTTAAACTGATCGAATTTTTTGATGGAAGTCGGACAAGCCAGGTGATAAATTTCCTGGATTCCCTGAAATTTAATTTGGAAGTGGGCCAGCTCGGCAAACAATTCCAAGTTGATCGGCTCGTTGACGTCCAAGCGCAAAAATTGAAAATCTGGACTTTGCAAAAGCCCATTAATATTTTGTTCGTGCGAGGTGGAAAAGTTGTCAAGGCAGATAACTCTGGCTCCTTCGGACAGCAACTTCTCGCACAAATGCGAACCGATGAAGCCGGCCCCGCCGGTCACCAAAACATTTTTCCTCGCTGGCGCGGGATTGGTCATACGTTAATTATCTTACTCGGAAACAAACGATTCTTCAATGGTCATCATCAGTCGCGCGCCGACTTCATCGGCCTCGAGCTGGGACCCCCCAGCGGCGATCACGGCGAGCTTCAAGGCGATCACCAACGCCCCAGCCACGTTCAACCGTCCGGCGCCCATTTGTCCAGCGTAAGTTGTGCCGCGCACGTTCAATGGATCAACTGAAAGCTGAAGGGTTGTTTTGATTTCTGCCGGGGTGATATCTGGATAAGCTCCGCGGAGTAAAGCCGCGGCAGCGCTGACCATCGGCGAGGCCACGGAAGTGCCGTCATAATATCCGCCATACGGCTCGCCAAAAATTGGATCACCGGACTTATAATTCAGAGCGCCAAAAATATCAATCCCAGGGGCGCTGATATCGGTGCAGTCCGAGCCGTAATTGGAAAAATCCGCGTGAGCGTCGTCCTTGTCTGAAGCGGCTACTCCCAAAACCCAATCATCGTCGAGACCTCTAAAACAGGCTGGATAAATTACTGTCTCATTAAGATTAACTCCTCCACCAGACTCGTTGCCGGTAGCCGCCACCACCAAGACCCCGGCTTCGTAAGCTTCGCGAATGGCCCGCTCAAATTTTTCGTCGTAAGAAAAACCGGTAAAACTCATGTTGATAACGTCAGCTCCGTTTTTCACCGCGTAACGCACCGCTTTGATAGCGTCTTTGGTCTCTCCGACCCCGACTCCGTCCAAAATTCGCACCGGCATCAGTCTGGCGCGCCAATTAAGTCCGGCAACGCCTCGATCGTTGTCGGTCTTGGCGGCAATAATTCCGGCCACGATAGTGCCGTGATTCATAGCGTCGTCATAAATCCCATTCTCGGTCCCGGCTCGCGGATCATTATCGTTGCCAATAAAATCCCAGCCATGAACGTCATCCACATAGCCGTTACGATCATTATCAATACCGTCATCAGCCGTTTCCCCAGCGTTGGTCCAAATTTTGTCTTCCAGGTCTGGATGGTCGATATCGACTCCGCTGTCCACAACCGCGATAACCACGTCGCGGTTGCCAACGGTAATATTCCACGCTCCGGGAGCGTCAATTTGATCCAAATACCATTGCTCGGCAAGGTAGGTGTCAGCCGGAGTTCTGGCCAACACCGGCTGGGCGACTATCAAAAAAAACAACAAAAAAACTGCAATCTTCTGTCTCATATTGCCCTATTGTAGCACAACTCAATCGGACATCCTCATCGCCTCATTCAATTCCTCCTTGATGGCTTCGTTTTCCTGATCCAATATCGCGGCCTGACCATAAGCAGACACAGCTTTGTCTTTATCACCTTTGGCCACATACCAACGTCCAAGTTTGACCCACAATGAAGTGCTGTCACTCACGTCACTGACAGCTTGCAAAAGCAAAGGGCCGATAGCCTCAAAACGATCATCTTCACGATAAACGCTGTAATAGCGATAAAGCTTGTTGTACTGAACTTCGCCCGGATAATTTTCTATAGCTTTTAGATAGTAAACTTCCGCCCCGTTTATATCGCCGGCGTCGAGTCGCGTGTCGCCCATGTTGTTCCAAGCGGTCTCGTTGGCCGAATCGCTGTCGACCACTGTCTGGTAGTCCTCAAAAGCCAGCTTCAGTTGACCAAGTTTTTGATAATACCCGCCGCGAAGAAAAAGCAAGTCAAGGACGTACTCACCGGCCGCTTGCTTGTCGTTAATTTGCTTGGTTAGCTCGATGATCTGCTGTTCATGGGACATCTTTTTCTCATCAGGGATGGTAGGCGTGACTTCGGTCAAATAGCCGGCCCAAATATCAACTGGAGCGACCGGGGTGGCAGGACGGACCAAGGCATAAACGACGCCTCCGGCAACGAGGATACTGACAATCAGGATCATTAATTTATTTGGCATAGTGGGGAAACAATAACGGATTTGACGATTGATTGCAAGTACGGGCGACCCGATGTGGTCGCCCGTGAATTGCTGATCGCAAGGGCGGCCACGCAGGGCCGCCCGTACGTCCAATTCAAAACAAAACTCCGGCCAAAGCCGGAGTCTTGTTAGGCACAGTGACGATCTGGCCGAAGCCAAGATGGTGTGCGCCAGATGTTTACCGCCCGTGATCGAGCCCACTTCGCTCAGCAAGCTGAGCTACGTTAGGGCCAGAAACGGAACAGTGAATTTCACGCTCAATCATGTCCAGACGACATGGGTCGTAGGGGCAGACCCGTGTGTCTGCCCCATTCAACCCAATCCTAGATTAGTAGACGATTGTACCACCGGTGACAGGCAGAGTGCGGACGTAGGTACCGTCTACATCTGTGCCCGAGGTGGTGTCGTCATCCCAGATGATCGCACCATCTGGGTCGGTGCCGCCACCGATGGTGGCGACTTCGCTGTCGATCGGAATGTCGATGCGAATGGTGTCATCTTCACTCGAGCTGGCGGTGGTAGTGTCGAAGTACAACGAGTACGTCTCGGTAGTACCCGCGGCGATTTCGACAGAAGTGGCCAAGTCAAGAATAACGTAGCTCAGAGTTTCAGCGCCTGAACAGGCAGCGAGACCGGAGTCGAGCAATACCCATTCACTGTCGGCGGCTTCCAACGGATCGGCCAGATCATCGATGTTGTAGATAGACCAGTCCGAAGTAGCCATGCCAGTGTCACAGTCGTTCCAGTCGCCACCGTTGTTGTCGGTGGAGGTGACCTTGAAGGTCAACTCATCAACGGTCACGAAGCCATGAGAGTCAGCCGCAATGTTGAAGCGGAGGACTTCGTCAAGGCCAGGAATGCCGCTACCAGACGGACTGCCACTAGCCTTGCTCAAGGTTGGCTTGGTTTTGCGCAGTTCGAAGGTGTCGGCCGCGAGGTCGGTACCAAGGTCGGTGGTGACCGTGGCGCCAGAGCTCACACCGGTGCGGGAAACCGTTTCGGCGTCAAGGGTGAGCACCAAGGTGTCGCCCGAAGTCGCGCCGGAAGTGGAAACCGCGCTGGTGTTTACGCTGAGAGTGAGATCAGCTGTTCCGGCGGCCGGGACAAACATTTCCAAGCCGTCGAAAGAAGCAGTTCCACTAGCCAGCACAGACTCCGAAGTCACAGTGTCTCCGTCCTCGTTTTCGTAGCTGATCGAGATAGAGTCAGCCGCGCGGTCGTTACCGCTGTTACCGACAGTAACGCTGTCGATAATGAAGGATTCAGTCGCGGCGGCAAAGCGGAAGACACCTACTTCTACATCGGAGCTGTTACCGATGAGAATGGTGGCATCCGGAGTACCGGAACCAAGAGCGAAGGTCAATGTTCCGTTATCAACGACGCTGACTTCGATGGTGTCGGCAGTGTTGCCGTCAGTCAAAGTGGCAGTCAATTGATCGCCATCTTCATCTTCGGCAATGACGTCGGCCGCAAGAGCGATTCCCACGGCGTAGTCATCCGGGGTGGCAACCACGGCCAAGTTGGCAAAGTCACAATTGACAATCAACTTCTCCGTTTCGCCGGCCGGAATGGTCCAGTCAAAGCTGTCAAAGCTGACATTTTCACTGGTATCGACGGATTCTGGGCCATCAATCAAGTCTCCATCTGAATTGTAGAGGGAGCAAGAAGTGACGCGATCCTCAGCCACGAGAACATCCAAGTCGCCTGTAGTCTCATCGAAGGTGTCATCACCATCGGAGTCAACATAGACGTGGAAGTCGGCGCTGGTCACGTTAACGTCGGAAGCTTCACCGGCGGCGAAGGAGAATCCGACCATGTCAACGCCCTGGCTACCGCGAACCACAGTGGCGGAAGAAGGTGCTCCGGCCAAGTCAATGGTCAGGGTAGAGTCGTTGAGCACCATGGAGTTACCAGTCAAGTTGGCGCTGGGGACGATGTCAGTGCCAACAGTCAGGTCATTGCCATCAGAGTCCTCGGCATCGGTTTCCGAGCTGTCGAGAGCGGCAACGATGGTGTCGAGAGCGGCGGCATCAGCAGTGTCACTGATGTCAACGACCAGGGAAAGATCCCAGGAATCGCCAGCGGCCATGTCGAACTCGTCAGCGAAGACAAGAGCTTGGGTAGTAGCTCCGCCAACGGTGATTTCTTCAGGACCAGACAAGGTTGTGCCATCTTCCTCGACAATACGGAAGTTTTCGAAGTTGGCGTCGGTACCGTCGTCAACGTCGGTCATGGTCACGTCAAATTCGATGGAATTCACGGTGACATCATTTTGTGAAGTCAAGGTGAAGTTGAAGATCGCTTGGTCATCAGCGCCGA
>JBBTSK010000022.1:0-1683 GCA_038078795.1 Patescibacteria group bacterium | reverse complement strand
GACAAGCGCCGCGCCCTCCTTTCGCAAATGCGGTCGGCCGAGTTGATCGGCGACTCGACGCGCGTTAAGGAGTTATTAAATCGCCTCGATGAGATTTCTTAGTGGACGTTGAACTCATTCTCGACGCGCGCTTTTTGTCCGCGCCTTTTTGGGTTAATGGTTTAGCTACTTATGAAAGTCAAGAAAGTGTCCGCTAAAGGCGGAAAAAAAACTGCTAAGAAGTTGAAAGTCAAAAAAAAGCCTTTCAAGAAAGCAGTTAAGCCGGTTAAAGCCGTCAGAAAAGTTGTTGCCAAAAAGGCTCCGCAACCGCCGAGAGTTCCTCGGATTAAGGGCGTCCCGCCGAGCTTGGAGCAGATTGAGCGTTTGTTGGCTCGCGGTCAGATGCGCGGCTTCGTGACCGAAAATGAGATGTTGCAATATTTTCCAGAGGTTGAGGACTACATTCCGGTTTATGAGGAAGTCCTTGATCTGTTGGAGACTCGCGGGATTCACGTCATCGAGATGAAGGAGGGTTTTTTGGGGCACAAGAGTGAGCGTGATGACGCCATGGAAAAAATCCGCGTCAGCGGCGATGCCAAGAAGCTTGACTTAACCGACATCACCCAAGATTCCATTCAAATGTACTTGCGCGAGATCGGCAAAATCCCGCTCTTGACCGGCGAGGAAGAAGTGCAGTTGGCTAAGCGCAAAGAGCGCAATGAAAAAGAAGCCGAGCGGCGGCTGATCGAAGCCAACTTGCGTTTGGTGGTTTCCATCGCTAAAAAATTCGTTGGCAAGCAGTTGACTTTGCTGGATTTGATTCAAGAAGGCAACGTCGGCCTTTTTCGGGCGGTCAAAAAATTTGAATACCGCAAGGGCTACAAGTTTTCCACTTACGCCACTTGGTGGATTCGCCAAGCCATCACCCGCGCTTTGGCCGACCAATCGCGCACCATTCGCATTCCGGTGCACATGGTGGAGACGATCAATCGTTTCCAGCAAGTGGAGCGTCGGCTGATTCAAGATTTGGGTCGCGAGCCGTTACCTGAAGAGATCGCCGCCGAACTCGGCGAGCCGATAGACAAAGTGCGCCACATCATCAAAATCAGCCAGGAGACGGTGTCGCTGGAAGCTTCGGTCGGCGAAGACGAGGAGGACTCCAAATTGGAGGACTTCATTGAGGACATCAAAAATATTTCGCCGGATAAGCAGGCGGCGCGGGAAATTTTACGCGACTACGTGCAGACGGCGATGAAAGACTTAACGCCGCGCGAACAAAAAATTCTGGAAATGCGTTTTGGTTTGACCGACGGCGTGTCGCATACTTTGGAAGAGGTCGGAAAAGAATTCGACGTCACCCGCGAGCGCATCCGCCAAATCGAAGCCAAGGCTCTGGAAAAAATCAAACAGCATCCGATCATTGTCAAATTGCGGGATTATTAGTCGAGTTTTTCGATCGCTTCTTGTTCTTCCAACCAATGTTTTTCCCGTTCTGCAAGCTCGTCGCTTATTGCACTCAAGCGGGATGCTTTTTCCGGCGCATAGTCGGTAGGGTTTTCAAAGTAGTAAGCCAAGATGGCGCTTTTTTCGGTTTCTAATTCTTTGATTTGTTCTTCGAGCTTTGTTGCTTGTCGTCGTTTTTCCTTGATCTCAGCGCGCCGTTCCGCTGATCCATTATCTTCACGCACCTCCTTCACCTCCCGA
>JBBTSK010000021.1:0-1036 GCA_038078795.1 Patescibacteria group bacterium | reverse complement strand
ATTTCGGCCTTTACCGATGCTCTTGATGGTTCAATCGCTCGCGTCCGCAACCGCATCACCCGTTGGGGCACTTTTTATGATCCAGTGGCCGACAAGCTGTTGATCGGGAGCGCGGTGTTGATTGTTGTCGCCACTCATTTGTCCGCCTGGTTTGCGGCGATTATTTTGTTGATGGAAGCGTTGATCGCGGTTGGAGGATACGTTTATCGCCGCGAAGGGAAGATGCAATCAGCCAACGCTTGGGGCAAGGCAAAAATGTTTGCTCAATTTTGCGGCATCACTTTATTGTTACTCGCCATCGCTGGCAACTTCTCGGCGTTGATTCCGGTTGCCGCCGCGGCCTTGGCCGTCGGTGTTTTGCTGGCGGTCATTTCTCTGTTCACCTATGGACTTTAAGAAGTGGCGATTGGATTTGATCGTCCTTGGAGTTGGGGCAGTGATTTTTTTTGGTACCATTTCGATCTTGGCGTGGAAAATGCCGCTGGTTTATAATTCGCCTGATGAAAACGCCAACGCCACTTTTGCCGAAAGCGTTCGGACGCAAAACGCGTTGCTCGTCGTCGAACCGCTCGGCGCGGAGTTGCGCGGCTTGTTGCATCCGCGCAGTGTGGTGGCTGTTGGGACAGCATTGGTTCCGGGAAGTTTTTTAGGTTTGCCACTTTTTTACGGCGTTGTCTCCAAACTGACCGGCCCGATGTTGATCCGATTTTTGACGCCGCTTTTGGCGGTGGCGGCGATTTTTGCTTGGCGCCGGGTGGTGGAAGTTTTGTTCAAATCGCGTCCGGTCGCCTTGATCGCCGCCTTGGCCCTGATGTTTCATCCAGCTTTCTGGTATTACGCTAGTCGTTCGATGATGCACAACGCGCCCTTTGTGTCCTTGTTAATTTTTTCTGCCTATTTTGTTTTTGTTCGCCCCACAAAAAAGACGGAGATCAACTGGGTCGTAGGCGGAGCTCTGCTTGGTCTTGCCTTGTGGTTCCGCACCGTTGAAATCGTCTGGATCGTGCCGATCGTCGCTGGTTTGTTGATTGGGTAT
>JBBTSK010000020.1:0-3744 GCA_038078795.1 Patescibacteria group bacterium | reverse complement strand
GAGCGGAATATCCACGTCAATATTTTTTAGATTGTAAGCCTTGGCTCCGACGATGGTCAGTTTTTTACCCGAACCTTTGCGATAAGACTTCGGGGTAGGGATCGCTTTCCTGTCAGAAAGGTATTGGCCGGTCAAAGAATGTTTATTTTTGGCGACCTCGGCCGGGGTACCGGCAGCCACCAATTCCCCGCCGTAGAGCCCGGCTCCGGGGCCGATGTCAATCAAATAATCCGCGGCCATCATCATGGCTTTGTCATGCTCGACAACGATGGCGGTGTTGCCAAGGTCGCGCAGATGTTTGACCGTGTTGATCAACTTGTCATTGTCGCGAGGATGCAAGCCAATCGACGGTTCGTCCAAAATATAAATAACGCCTGAAAGCTGACTGCCAAGTTGAGTGGCCAGACGCACGCGTTGCGCTTCGCCGCCGGAAAGGGTCATCGAAGTACGATCTAAGTTGAGATAACCAAGCCCCACGTCAAGTAAATACCCAATCCGCGCCACCGCTTCCTTACGCACCCGTTCGATAATCAACTTCTGTTCAACCGTTAAATCTTTATCTTTGCTCAAGGTGTCAAAAAAGACGGTCAATTCTTCAACTGGCATCAACACCACGTCGGCAATAGATTTACCGGCGATGGTGACCGCCAACATTTCCGGTTTCAAACGCCGCCCCTCGCAGGTCGGACATACCAACGTGCGCATATAAGTCTCCAGCTCCTTGCGCACATAATCTGAATCCGTCTCCCGATATTTTTCTTCCAGCTGAGCCAAAATGCCGATGAAACGAACTTCCGTCCCTTCAATAAAATACGTTTCCTCGCCGGTGCCGTACAAAATCTTAGCCATCTTTTCCGCGGCAATCTTTTCCACTGGCACACCCACGGAAACTTTGTGTCGCTTACCCACTGCCTCCAACAACTTCAAATAACTGGACTGATTACCGGCGATGCGAGTCCAGGGTTTGACCGCCCCTTCGGCAAAGGTCAGGCGCGGATTAGGAATGACCAACTCCGGTTCTAAAACTAACTTCATCCCCAGTCCGGTGCATTCGACGCAAGCGCCAGACGGAGCGTTAAAGCTGAAGAGACGCGGATCGGGTTTAGGTAAATTGAGGCGGCAAGTGGCGCAACTGTAGCTTTGCGAAAGCAACAATTCGTCGCCATTGTCCTCGCGGACAATCAACACCAAGCCGTTGCCAAGGTCCAAAGCTTTCTTGAGCCGGTCGATCAGGACACTTCCCCTGCCCGAGGGGGAGGGAGTTTGCTTTTCCAGCTCGTAGACTAAAACATCAATCGAGTGCGGCTTGGTTTTATCCTTGCGCATGGCAATGGCCTCTCCAACGTCGATGGTCAGACCGTCGTAACGGACCTGTTTGTAGCCGGAATCTTCGGCTTGAATCAAGGCGTGTTTGTGCTCTCCTTTTTGGGCTTGGATGATCGGGGCAAAAAGTTGGATCGATGTTTGCGCGTTCATGGCCAGCATCTTTCCAGCCATTTCTTCCACGGTCTGTTCAGCCACTTTTGACCCGCAAAGCGGACAATGGGGCACGCCAGCCCGAGCAAAAAGGACGCGCAAAAGATCGTAAATCTCGGTCATGGTTCCGACCGTGGAACGTGGATTGTGGGAAGAAGATTTTTGATCAATGGCAATGGTTGGCGACAATCCTTCTATCGAATCAACGTCGGGCTTGTCTTGCAAGTCCAAAAATTGAGCGGCGTAGCTGGAAAGCGAACCCACAAAACGACGTTGACCTTCGGCATGAATGGTGTCGAAGGCCAGAGAGGATTTTCCCGAACCAGACAATCCCGTCACCACCACGAAGGCGTCTTTAGGAATGTCCAGCGAAATATTTTTGAGGTTGTGTACGCGTGCTCCGCGGATCTTCAAAAGATTTTTTCCCGTGGTCGAAGTGGTTTTGCTACTGCGAGGCATAAAGTGCCCCCCATGGTAACACCGCCTTCAAGAGATGGCAAGGGAACCGCCTGATCCCGGATGGGGTCAGGCCGTTTATTGATTATTGACCAGATGATATACTTTCGCTATATGACAAGACCGCTACGCATTGAGTTCCCTGGCGCCTTCTACCATATAACAAGCAGGGGCAACGCACGACAAAATATATTTTGTAGCAACGATGATAGAGAACAATTGTTGTTTCTGTTTGCCAAAACAATCGCAAAAAATAATTGGCGTTGTCATGCGTATTGTTTGATGGACAATCACTATCATCTCTTGATCGAAACTATCGACCCGACACTATCACGAGGCATGCAATATTTAAATGGTGGTTACACGCAATGGCATAACGCTACGTACAAAAATGTTGGTCATATTTTTCAGGGTCGTTTCAAAGCATTTTTAATTGAGGAGCACATCTACCTTTTGAACGCCGCGCGCTATATTGTTCTTAATCCAGTCAGAGCAAAAATAGTGGAGTTGCCGGAAGATTATCCATGGAGTAGCCATCGGATTCTAGTCGGGTTAAACCAATCACCTGATTGGTTTACAACTACAAACATTCTTGAACAATTTTCTACACAAAAGATGGCGGCAAGGCGACGCTACGAACAATTTGTGTTAGAAGGAATTGGCCAGCCATCTCCATTTGCCGATGCTGGACGTAAATGTATCTTAGGCACCACACAATTTGTAAGTGAGATACGGGATAAAATTGAAGCAAGACTTTCAGAAAACGACAACGACATTGTCATTGCACAAAAACTTGCCGGTCGACCAACGCTCGAACAACTTTTTGATGAAGTTAAAAACCAAAAAGAACGGGACGCGGCAATTAAACTAGCTTTAAATTTCCTCCAATACACAAGTACTGCAGTGGGTAATTTTATTGGACTACATTCGGCAACGATAAGAAATATCGCCAGAGGCTAAAATCATAAACACATCTGGCTGTAAAACAATCAATAAACGGCCTGACCCCATCCCCGATCATTTACAGCTAAATGAATAAATCCAATGCGAATTCTCCGATTCCGTGCTTGGATCAAAAATACAAACAAAGGGGATTTTAGCAACGCCACAAGGGTCATCTTCACAAAGTTTTTTATTGACTTCTATGGCCATGGCTTCGTATTCGTCTGAATTAATAAAGAAAGGATTGTACGGACTGCCACCGGCAAAAAACCCACTTGATTGGCCAGCAGCTCCAATAACATAATCAGCGCATGAACTGATGCTACCACAATCAACCTTCACTTCAGAACAAAACTTTTGCCCAATACTATAAGAAGTAAATGCTCCTTCCAAAATTCCAACCGCTCCACTATACACACAACGATCTTTCCTGGTAGCCGTAGCGACAGGAGAAAGACTGCTACAATGGGCTGGACTAGCCACGAACCCGGCGTCAAGAAATTCTGGCGATCCAGCATTTTCACAAGTCATGCATTTATATTCAGTGCCAACCTTGCCGCACATTTGCCCAGACGAGCCGCAAGAGTTGAAAGTGCAATCCGTGCTGCTCAATGACGCTCCGCTGGGGTCTTTGGTAATCTCGCCTTTGTCGCCACAGTCCGTGTTAGCGGCGCCAGGGTCTGGATCAATCGTATAACCTTTCTCTTTAAACGACTCACAGCTCCCTGTCAAAAATAACGACGGTTTGATGAGCGGCAACTGCAGGACTTTGAATTTGACCAAGGCAGGATTGACGGTGTTCAACACCAGATAGGCGAACAAAAGTAAGACCAGCCCAGTAACGGCGTTGGTGATGCGCTTTCTCGCCGC
>JBBTSK010000019.1:0-3934 GCA_038078795.1 Patescibacteria group bacterium | reverse complement strand
CGGCGAAAAACGCGGCAACGGCCAAGGCAAACAAGACGATCATTTTGACCCGACCGCCGCCGCCGCGCGACGACGATCGACGCCGCATGTACGACGATCGATAATTCATAAGTCGTCGATACTACTTAAGAAACCGCCAACTTTCGGTTTGACCATGCGCTCGCCTAAATCATCCATCACAATCACCCGCTCTTCATCATAGCCCCAGGCGCGCATCGGCGTGACCGCCCGCCTCAATCGTACTTCTTCAATTAACGATTTGGGAATTTCGTCCAAGAACATCGACGGCTGGCGGATCTCCATTGTCTCATAGCCGGAAGTGATCGGGTAGGTCAAAAATAATTGCCGCCGAGCGCGAGTAGCGGCCACGTAAAACAAGCGACGCTCTTCTTCCAATCCGCCCTCTTCGCCAAGTGCGCGTGGATGCGGAAAGGCGCCGTCGGTTAAATTGATCACAAAGACCGCGTCCCACTCCAATCCTTTGGCTTGATGAATCGTCGACAGCACCATTTTTTCTTCTTCGAAACCTTCCTCTTGCGCCGCGGCGTAGTCGTCTTTGAGCGTCACCTCTTCGAGAAAGGTCGTCAAATTAGTGTACTGCTCGGCGAAAATAGCAAACTGCTCAATGTCTTCCAGCCGTTCGGCGTAGTTTGGATACTCGGCTTCCAAATAATCTTGATAGCTCGACCCCGCCACCGCGCGCACCAGCGACGACGGAAAGCGATCGGTTTTCAACATGCGCTCGATGTTGTTAGTCAGCGCACGCCAACCAGTGCCTGACTTACCCGAAGCAAACCCGCTCGGATCTGCGCCAATGAAAGACTCAATGTTCTCAAACGATTGCGCCACGTCGGCAATCTTGCCCGCCGTCACCGCCCCAATCCCTACTTGATGCGACAGCACGCGAATCCAGGCCATCGAATCCTTAGGGTTAGCAATCACGCGCAAATAAGCGACGACATCTTTAACGTGGGCGCGTTCAAAAAATTTCATCCCACCGCGATACTCATAAGGAATGTCGCGCCGAGACAATTCCATTTCCAACGCTTGCGAATGATGGGCGGCACGAAACAAGACAGCGATATTTTTTAAATCTGTACCTTTGTCGCGCAGTTGCAAAATCTGCTCGGTAATATACTGCGCTTCTTGACGCGCGTCTGACGTTGGCACCACCGACGGCTTGTCGAACCCTGGCCGCACCGCTTTCAACTCTTTTTGAAATTGATCGACGTTTTGTTCAATGACGGCGTTAGCCAAACCGAGAATCTCCGGCGTTGATCGATAATTGGTTTGCAAGCGAAATGTTTTAGCGCCTGAATACGTTTCAGGAAACTTGAGAATATTTTTGATCTCGGCGGCGCGAAAAGAATAAATCGACTGCGCGTCGTCGCCGACGACCAACAAATTTCCATGCACGGAACAGAGGTTGCGGACAATGCCGGCTTGGATGACGTTGGTGTCCTGAAATTCGTCGACCAACACATAACGAAATCGTCGCGCCAAACTTTCACGGACAGCATCGTTGGTGTTCAATAATGATGAGAGCAATAAAAGTAAATCATCAAAGTCCATGCTGTTGGCAGTTTTTTTGCGTGTCTCATACACTTCAGCAATGCGTTCAATCGTCGGAATCAAATCAAAAAAATTGCCGTATTTGTTTTCGATGACATCGGCAATCGATCGTGAAGCATTGCGGCTATAGGAAATGATGGAGTGCAAAACAGCTGGCGACGGAAAGCGACGGGCTTTGGTGTCGATCTTCAAATCGCGGATGCAGTATTTGACCATGTCGGTGGAGTCGTCGTGATCCATGATCGTGAAGTTGGGATTGTAGCCGATGACATTGGCGTACTGGCGCAGGATGCGATTGGCAATGGAGTGAAAGGTGCCGCCCCACAATCCGGTCGGATGCCCTTCCATCAACTCTTCCACCCGACCCATCATTTCCTTGGCCGCTTTGTTGGTGAAGGTCAACAATAAAATTTCATCTGGCCGCACGCCGCACTCAAGCAAATAGGCCACGCGATACGTAATCGTCCGCGTCTTCCCCGATCCTGCTCCCGCCAACACCAAACACGGCCCGTCGCCACCCAAAACAACCTGAAGTTGTTCTTCGTTCAACTCTTTTTGATAATCAATCTTTGGCTGTCCGGCGATGTTATTGGAGAGGATGAATTCTTTCATGGCCGCGACATTATAACATAAACGAGGCCTGAGCAGACCTCGTCTTTTCTTCAAAAATAACCAGTATCAAACCGACAACCCTAGATGACCTTCTACTCGATCCAGACGCGCATGCGCCGACGCGACTTCGGCATCTGTCTCTGATTTCCAATGGGTGTCCTTATCGAGCATTCTAATAATTTTCTCAAACTTCTCCTCAACCACGCTGAACATTTGTTTAAATTCCTTCCTGAGCTCTTTCAATTCAAATTCAACGACACTAAGTCGTCCGTCAGTAGTTTTAAACTGAGCATCAGTGTGTTTTTGGTATTGCTCAAACTTTTCCTCGGTCAGATACTTCATACTTCCATCAGCCTATCGCAAAATAACGCTCTCGTCAACCGTGCCTGTTGAAAACATTTTCTGACAAGTACTCGGAAAACGGCTTGTTTTATCAATAAAAATGCAGACTCGGTGACGTCAGACTTTGCTAACTGGCTTGACAAAAGCCTTAAATCACGGCAAGGTAGTTTCGCCAAACAGGAGTCCTATGCGTCGCATCTTCACCGGCACACTATTCATTGTCTTCGCCACCGTCTTTCTGATCGGCTTCGTCTGGTCGCCCGTCCCTGCGGACTCCCTGGCCGTAACGATCATCATCATCACTGTGTCCGACATGGTCTTGCGCCACAGCATCAAGCACATTGCCCACCACTTCAAGGCCACCATCAAGATTGAGGCCATCGGCGTCTCGGAGAATGTCCAACTCCTGCGTAATCCTTGGACAAAAAACCTGCACCTCCTGCGGACCATCGGCTATCTATGGGGAGGACTTAATCTCCTCTACCTGGCAGCGCTTGTCCTCTTCACTGGAGAGCTCAGTGCCGCCATCTTCTAGTCTCTCTCAACATCGCGCCCCCGAGGTCGAAAGATCCGGGGGCGTTACGCATTTTATTGTTTATTCATTTACTACCGCTTGAGCAAATCCAGGTCCTAAATATTTCTCAACGCGATCGAGACGAACGTGCGTTGTCACGAGATCTAAATCTATTTGCTCCATTTTGTGCGTATCACGATCGAGTAAGTGATAAATTTTATCAACAGTCGTCTGAACCCCGGTGATCATTCCCTTCAATTCAGTATGTTCTTGATTATTCTTCCAACGAAAATCCATCATCTCATCCTTAAAAGACGCGAACTCGCGTAGTCGCAATGCCTTAATCTCTTTCTCAAATTTTTCCTCCGTCAGATAGTTCATAAAAATGCTTGTTCACTCAGACTATCTCAAAATAACGCTCACGTCAACCGTGCTTGTTGAAAACTTTTGCTGACAAGTACTCGGAAAACGGCTTGTTTTATCAATAAAAATGCAGACTCGGTGACGTCAGACTTTGCTAACTGGCTTGACAAACACATGATTTTTTGATATTTTTCGCAGTCCCAGTTTGCGTTCATTTCACCCACTCACCGACCCGAGGTCTACCATGTCCTTCACCTTCAACCCGTTCACCTGTCAGACCGACCTCGACAGGCTGGCCAAGGCCGGCACGCTCACCGAGGAGGACCTGCGCACCGCCTGGAACGCCTACATCGCTGATCGCAACTTCAGCGTCGACCGCATCTCGCGTGAGCTCATCCCCATGGGGCTCAGCGACCTCTTCAACCACGCGACCGTCGGCCACGTGGTCGAGGAGCAGCTACGTGCCTTCAACATCTCCCTGCGCCTGCGCCTGCCGCCGGTCATCAGCTGGATCAAGAAGAACCCCGAAGT
>JBBTSK010000018.1:0-2110 GCA_038078795.1 Patescibacteria group bacterium | reverse complement strand
AGTGTAGAGGTCGAGCTCAATGGGCAAATCATGCAAATTGTGGATGTTTTGATGCACCACCCGATCGTTGGCCAGAGTAGCCAATACTTTAGGCAACCCAGCGTTGGACACAACAGTCGCTGGCTTGTCCATTTTTTTAAGGACGTCCAGGAGGCCAAAGGCTGAAGAAAAATGATCTACCCCAGCGTGTTCAGGTAGCACAATCAGCGGACGCGTGGCGCGCTTGAACATTTCTGTCAGTTGTTGAGTCTCGGACAGGGACATGAAAAGAGTAACATTACCGCTCCGATAACATCGGATGGGCAAGCATGGATCAGTCATCTTGCCATGCCTAGCGGATTGGGTCAAGGCTTCGAATGGGGCAATTGCCAAAGCCGTTGATTTCCCGTAAAGTGCGAGCATTATGGCTGATAGAGACATCCCAAAAGCCTACGACCCTCAAGCGCATGAAGACGGCATCTACGCCGCCTGGGAGGCCAGTGGGTTGTTTAATCCTGACAACTTGCCGGAGCGTAATCAAAAGGGAGAACCGTTTTCCATCATTTTGCCGCCGCCGAATGTGACAGGGACGCTACACATGGGCCACGCGGTGATGTTGGCGATTGAAGACATCATGATTCGCTTCGCTCGGATGCGCGGCAAGAAAACGTTGTGGTTGCCAGGCACGGATCATGCATCGATTGCTACCTCGACCAAAGTCGAAAACATTCTTTTTAAAGAAGAAGGAAAGACGCGGCATGACCTTGGTCGGGAAGCATTTTTGAAACGCGTGGAACAGTTTGCCAAAGACTCGCACGACACCATCGTCGGCCAAATGCGCAAGATGGGCGCTTCGGTTGATTGGAGTCGCGAGGCTTACACGCTCGACGAGGCTCGCAACAAGGCGGTCAATTTTGCTTTCAAAAAGATGTACGACGATGGATTGATTTATCGCGGGTATCGCGTGGTCAACTGGGATCCGATTGGACAGACGACGATTAGCGATATCGAGATTGTTTACAAACAAGAACAGGCAAAACTTTATTACTTCCAATACGGTCCGTTTGTGATCAGCACAGCTAGACCGGAAACAAAGTTCGGCGATAAGTATGTGGTGATGCACCCCGAAGACGAACGCTATGCTAAGTACACGGACGGCCAGAAGTTGGAACTTGAGTGGATCAACGGGCCCATTACGGCGACAGTTATTAAAGATGTAGCAATCGATCGATCATTTGGAACTGGTGTGATGACGATTACTCCTTGGCACAGCATGATTGACTTCGAAATCGCTGAGCGCCACCACCTCGACAAAGAGCAAATCATTGACTTGCATGGGAATCTCCTTCCGATCGCTGGCGAATTTTCTGGCATGAATATCGATGAGGCGCGTAATAAGATTGTCGAGAAGTTGCGTGATAAGGGTTTGTTAGTAAAAGAAGAAGATTACACGCACGAAGTGGCGACGGCTGAACGTACAGGTGCGTTGGTTGAGCCACAGATAATGAAGCAATGGTTCATCGACGTCAACAAAAAGTTTTCTCGCGGGCTTTTTAAAAAAGCGACGTTGAAAACGCTGATGCAAGACGCTGTCAATTCCGGCAAGGTCACGATCATGCCAGATCGTTTCAACAAAACCTACTTCCAATGGGTCGACAACTTGCGCGACTGGAACATCAGTCGCCAACTTTGGTTCGGCCATCGTGTCCCGGCGTGGTACCGAAGCGACGAAGTCTATGTCGGCCTCGAGGCCCCAGAAGGTGAAGGATGGACGCAAGATCCCGACACCCTCGACACCTGGTTCTCGGCTGGAATGTGGACCTTCTCAACGCTCGGTTGGCCATCCTCCGCCAAGGCTTCGGATGGCAGGCCGTCAGATTTTGAGCAGTATCATCCCACATCTGTGCTCGAAACGGGTTATGACATTTTGTTTTTCTGGGTGGTGCGGATGATTTTGATGTCGACGTACTTGGTCGGTGACGTGCCGTTCAAGACGGTTTATTTGCATGGTTTGGTGCGCGATGAGAAGGGGAGAAAGATGAGCAAGTCGTTGGACAACATTATCAACCCGCTGGACATGATTTCTGCTTATGGAGCGGATGCCACGCGTTTGTCGTTAGTTATCGGATCG
>JBBTSK010000017.1:0-2437 GCA_038078795.1 Patescibacteria group bacterium | reverse complement strand
AGCCGATAAGGAAAATCGACCGGGTGGCGTTGGTAGCGTACTCGAAGGCCGTGCTTTCCGCGGCCGGATCGTACACGCGCACCGCCTGCATGCCGTGGTCCATGGCCAGTTGAGCGCCGTGGAGATTGGAGATCTTCATGGAGAGGCTCCTTTTTTCGCCATCGCCAATGGGGTCGATCACCCGCACGGCGCCGTTGAACGGACCGCTGAAGACGAGGTAGGCGACCATCTCCTCCGTCATCTTCATCGCGTCTTCGTAGAGCGCGAGCTTCTGTTCGGGCGTGAGCTCACTCGTGAACTCGGCGTGCCCGCCGTTGTCCTCCCCGCTCGCGTCGAGGCCGGTCTCGTGGCGGGCGCCGGAGCAGGCGGGAACACAGCCGAGGCAGGAGAGGAGAAGGCTGAACATGGAACCTCCAATGGGTGCCGAAAAAATACGGCAAACGAGGCAAAAAGTCAAGGCCAGCCTACCGTTTTTCGGGAAAAACACAAGGATTGGTCTAGACTTAATCATCAAAAAAATTTTGGCGGGGTAATAAAGTATTGTAGGAGGGTCAAAAAATTTGTATAATAACTGTATGGAAATACAGCAACCGCGAGAACTTACAAAACAGGAACGCCGTGAACTGCGGCATCAAGAAAAGACTATGGAGCAACGACAGAGAGATCTAAAGCGGTTATATCGCCATATTGTTTTATGGTCGCTAGTCGTACTTGCTGTCGGCGGCGGCATATTCGGCATGATCAAACTTGCTTCTCGTCCGCCGCAAGATAATCGGTCGGTCATTACTGCTGGTGCCGTTACTCCAGAAGATTGGGTAAAAGGTAATAGAGACGCAAAAGTCATTCTTATTGAATATAGCGATTTCCAATGTCCCGCGTGTGCTTTTTACTATCCACTTCTGGAAAAGTTTTCAGAAGAGTTTGGAGACAGAATCGCTATTGTTTATCGTCATTTCCCGCTCCCAAATCATCAAAACGCAAAATCGGCGGCTTATGCCGCTGAAGCGGCTGGCCAACAAGAAAAGTTTTGGGAAATGCACGATCTCATTTTTGATAATCAGAAAGAATGGAAAGATGAGCGAAGCGCAGATGAGGTTTTCACAAATTACGCCCAAACGCTAAATCTTAACTTAGACCAATTCAAGACAGATTTTGCCTTGAAAGAAATAAGGAAAAAGGTTGAAAGCGCGTATCAAAACGGTGTTCAGTTAGGCATTAACTCCACGCCAACTTTTTTTCTGAACGGCGAGAAACTTGCCAGCCCGAGAAATTATGAAGAGTTTAGAAACATCATTGCCCAAGCAATCAATGAAAATCCCTAATTGGCTTATCATTGCGTTTCTCGTGGTGAGTTTTCTCGGTTTTCTTGACGCGACTTACCTTACTGCCCAGCATTATCTTGGTACAATCCCGTCATGCGTCATCACCACCGGTTGCGAGATAGTGCTCACCAGCGAGCAAAATGCTATTTTCGGCATTCCGGTTGCCCTTATCGGGTCAGTCTATTACTTTTTGCTTTTCCTTCTCGCGGTTCTTTCTCTTGAGATGAAACGCGGAATTATTCGCTTTGTAGCCCTTCTTACGCCTCTCGGATTCTTAGCTTCCCTTTATTTTGTCTATCTCCAGCTTTTTGTCATAAAAGAAATTTGCTTCTACTGCATAGTCTCAGCTACTACCTCAACAATTTTGTTTATTCTTACCCTATTTATTATAATAAAATCGTCAGGGTCGACGGCGAGTCGTCAAAACGAAAATGATTAATATGCAAACCATGAACCAAACCATAAAAATCACGGTATTATCCGCAATCATCGGAGCAGTGGTCGGAAGCGGAGCCACTTTTACGCTTCAATCTTTTCAAGAACCGCAAAAGCCGAGTGAAAAAGAACTAATCAAAGAATTTTATTTGACCGAAAATGCCGTCCATGTCAGCCCCCACGGCTTACGGCGCAAGATGGATAAAGGGGATCAAAACTACATACTGGTTGATACCCGAAGCGCACAAGAGTATGAGCGAGAACACATTATTGGCGCAGTCAACATTCCGGCATATTCCGATCCAAACACCTCGGCCTACGAAGAAATAGATCGCATTGTAGAACAATTTCGTGAACTTATAGAAAAGAACCCCGGAAAGGAAATCATCACTTATTGCTACAGCATGCCTTGTATGACCGGCAGAAAAGTCGGGAAGATACTCGTCGAAAATGATATTTATGTAAAAACGCTTATTATCGGCTGGAACGAGTGGCGGTATTTCTGGACGCTTTGGAATCACGAGCACGAATGGGAGACAATTAAACCAGAAGATTATATCTGGAAGGGTAAGGAGCCTGGAGTTCCAGTACAGCGAGAAGCACCGTCGCCTTGTGGCGAAGGAGAGTTTGCTTGTTAAACTATCTAAATTTTAGACCCGCCACCCCCACTTCAAATAAAT
>JBBTSK010000016.1:0-3587 GCA_038078795.1 Patescibacteria group bacterium | reverse complement strand
GCCGCTGTGACTGGTAAGATCGACAAACGCGAAGGGCTAAAAGAAAACGTCATTATCGGACGCCTGATCCCGGCCGGAACCGGCTTCGGCCACATCCACGCCCACGACGAAGAACCAACCATCGACCGTGAGGACGTCGAAAGCATCACTACCGCGGTGGTGTAGCCCCGAATGGGGTCAGGTCGGGAATCGGGAATTTGATAGGCGGGGCCACTGTGCCCCGCCTTTCTGGTAGAATGAGGGCTATGGAACAGATTATCATCACCAGTTATGTTGACCCAGATTTGGACGGCGTAGCCTGCGTCATCGCCTATGCCGAGTTTTTGAATGACCTTGGTAGACCAGCGATTGCTTGTTTCATGGGTAATCCAACAGCCGAGGCGGAATTTGCTTTGGCGAAACTTCATGTTCCTCGTCCCGTCAGTCGAGTGTCTTTTGAGCCGACTGAGAGGGTGGTTATTCTGGACGCCAGCGAGCCGGTCCATTTTGAAGGTCGGCTTGTTTCTGAACAAGTTATTGAAGTGATTGACCATAGAAAAGTGAATGAAGCATACAAGTTTACTAACGCCAAAATCCAAATTGAGCTAGTCGGAGCCGCCGCGACGTTGGTTGCAGAGAAGTTCCGGGACGGAGTGATAAAACCAAGTGCGGAGTCAGCGCAGATTCTCCAAGCGGCGATTATTTCTAACACCCAAAACTTTCAAGCTAAAACGACGACGGATCGTGATCATGAAATTATGAAATGGCTTGGTGACATTGCGTCGTTACCAGATCATTTCACTCACGACATGTTTGCGGTTAAGTCTGACTTCACTGGTGAAAAACTTGAGCGATCGATGGATATTGAAACCGCGACGTTTGAAATTGCCGGTAAGCGTCTTGGGGTTGTTCAACTCGAGATGGTCGGGTCGGAAGCGTTAGTGCGTGATCGGCAGGAAGAGATTCTGATAATTCTCGATCGTCTCAAAACACAATATAATCTTGATCACATTTTTCTCACCACGCTTGATATCGAAGCGAAGCTCAATCGGTTTGTCACTGCTGATCCTTTCATGCAATCCATCCTGGCAGAAGCTTTGGGCATCACTTTTTTTGATAAGCTCGCTGTCCGCGATGATATCATTATGCGCAAAGAAATCGTGCCACTGATAAAAGCGGTGATGGATCGGATGGGGTCAGGTCTGTGATGTGTGATGGGTAGCCGCAGGCTTTAGCCTGCGACCAATAAATAGACGTGGCCACTGTGCCCCACCTTTGCGTTTGTTTGTGTTAGAATAAAGCCACTATGGCAGAAGATTTTGAACGAGAAATACCAGCAGGGGAATCAGAAGAGGCCGTTGAAGCTCCTGAGCAGACTTCAACGGAGCGAAATGCTGAACAACTCAAGCGCGTGGAACAAGCTCTGCGTGAACTTGCTCCTGTCATGGAGCAGTTTAAGGATGCCGATAAACCAAAACTTGAGGCCAATGCCAAAGAGCAGATCGGGAAATTGGAAGCAGATTTTGGAGAGCGGCTTGGCATCGAAAGCGCGCAGATGATTTACAAGAATTTGGTGGAAGATGTCTTGGCAACAAGGGACAGTTTGGCGTCGGCGACGGACACGCTTCGTCAAGAACAAGCGGCATTGAAAGGACAGGAGAGCAGACAAGAAAAGAAGACAGGAACCGCCAAGCAAAAATTTAATTATCGCGTTGCCCAATTTGGTCGGGAGTTCCTAAACGGGGACATCCCCCAGTTCTTTAAGGATTTTATTCGCAGTAATCCATCGGAAGAAACGTATGAGGCCGCGGCGTCTCAGCTAACTGCGTTGCATAAAGAATTTATGCGAGATGAGCGGATAGGCGAGGAGAAAGTCAAAGCATTTACAGAACGGCTTAAAGATATTGCTTCTGCATTGAATGCTAGCGTCCAAAAGGAGCAGGTAAAACCCACGCCAAATGTCGCAGAAAAAACCAATGAAGGTAAATTGTCAGCGGTAGACAGGGCCGGTCGTGACCTTACTTTGGAAGAACTGGAGGAACGAAAAGAGGCGGCGACGGCGCGAGCAGAGGAAGTCGTTGAAGCTGTCATGGCGGATTTTGTGGCTCCACAACCAGCGCAGTTTGAAGCAAAAGAAATCGAACCAGACGCCACGGGTTCGCATGACGAGGATGAAGAGCACGGCGGAACTGACACCTCCTCATCCGACGGAACCAACGCGTCAGAGTCGTCACAACCGACGCAAGCGGACCAAGAAGTCGCTAAGGAAAGCATCAACAAAAGCGCGGTTGAAGAAACAATAACTAATTTGGTTCTCGCGCCAGAGACGGTTTTGGGCGATGTCAAACAAGAAAGTGCCAAAGGCCAAGAGAAAAACGTGGCCAAACTTTTGGAGGCCCTTGGGGGTCTGTACCCAAGTCAGGAAGAATTGATTAAACGCCTCAAAAGTTTGTTCGGCAACTATAAAATCGCCTGGGCGATGGATCGTCGTCTGCGTCCAGGTTTGAGCGAGGCGGCTCACAAAAGGGCTGGGATGGAAGATATCTCCAGGGAACTTCCCGCTAAGGAAGAACAAGCGATTGCAGAGTCGCTGGAAACGGGCGGTTCCGTAGGAAGCGACACGAAGATGACCAGAGAAGAAATGATCACTGACTTTTTTAAGTTGGTGGAAGCTGTCAGCCAGGTGGATACGCCAGATACTTCATCGCTAGAGACAGAAGCGGCTTAGTCAATAACTTGACTTTTTCTTCTAATGTGCTATTATATATTCACGATCGCCGTAAGGCGTCCACGGCCTCCGCAAGGGGGCCGTAAATGTTTTCACTATGTACCTTAAGCAGTTTGACGAATGGCATCCGGTTAAAAAACGTCTTCAATCAGAAGAGCGTCATGTGTATATTCGTCCTGGCGAGATCCGTTGGATTGCTTTTGGCGTCAACCTTGGAAGCGAAATCGACGGCAAGGGTGTTTCATTTACTCGACCAGGTTTTGTGGTTCACGTATTTGGGTCATTTTTGGCGCTCGTTATTCCGCTTTCAACCAAGATGAAAGATCATCCAGGATATCTTCCGTTTGAATGGGATGGAAAGCCAACGGCTATTTGCATCCACCAAATGAGGGTTGTTTCACAAAAGCGTATTTTTTCCCGAAAGGGTCGGATTTCTGAGACACGCTTGTTGTCGGTGAAGCGGTCAATTAAGGATTTTTTCTCACTATGAGGCCTAGCCGCATTATTCTCGGCATCGACCCTGGCCTCGGTAGAACCGGCTGGGGGGTGATTAAGGCTAAGGGGATAGACCTTATGGCTTTGGGATTTGGATGTATTTCCACACCGGCCAATACTGCCGTTGGACCGCGGCTGGTCGAGTTGGAGAATGATTTGAAAACACTGATCGATAAATATCATCCTGACGTACTGGCGATTGAACAGTTACTTTTTACCAATAACATCACTACCGGGATCGCTGTTGGTGCGGCGCGTGGCGTGGTGTTGCTGGTCGCGGAACGCTCTTCTATTCCAGTGGTCGAGTTCACCCCAACACAAGTCAAACTCGGCGTGACTGGCTATGGCCAAGCTGACAAAGCCCAAGTCAACGGCATGGTTTGCC
>JBBTSK010000015.1:11828-18799 GCA_038078795.1 Patescibacteria group bacterium | reverse complement strand
TCACCTCCCGAACACCGCCTTCCTCGTCCGCCACTGCCGCCAAATCCCCAATGTACTCCTCATACGATCCATGGTACGTCCGGAGCGTGCCGCCACGAATTTCGAAAACTTTGTCAGCCAAGGCGTTGACAAAAGTGCGGGCGTGGGAGACGAAGATCACCGTGCCATTATACTCTTTCAGCGCTTCAGCTAACGACTCTGCCGTTTCCACATCCAAGTGGTTGGTCGGCTCGTCGAGTAGTAAAGTGTTGTGCTCGCCAAGCAAAAGTCCGGCTAAACACAACCGCGCTTGTTCGCCGCCAGAGAGAACACTGCACGTCTTTTCCAAGTCGTCATTGCGAAACAAAAAATTTCCGGCCATCATAAGCAGTCGTTCGGCCGACGCTTCCGGCGGGGCCAGACGCGTCAAATAGTTCAATACGGTTTCGCTCGGGATCAGACTGGCCGTCGTGTCTTGATCAAAATAGCCGAGGTTCGAGCGGTGCCACCATTTGATGCTCCCGCTGATCAATGGAATTTTGTCAGCCAATGTTTTAAGCAAGGTCGATTTTCCACGACCGTTTTCGCCGGCGACGATCGCTTTTTGTCCGCGTTCGATTTCAAAAGTGATGTCCTTGACCACCGCGTGACCGTTGTACCCAATGGAAAGATTTTCACAGCGCACGGCAATGCCGGTGGGAAGCGGCGGGCAGGGGATATTGATGCGGGCCGTGGCTAAGTTGTCGGTGATGGTATGCATCTCCCGACGTAGTTTGGCGATCTGTTTAATTTTGCTTTGCGCCCGGGTGGCTAGACTTGCTTTGTAGCGAAAGCGATCGACGAAGACTTGAGTGTGGGCAATCTCCCGCGCCAGGCGCTTGTTGTTTTTAAGTTTCAGTTCTTTTTGTTCTTCCTTGTGGACGAGATACTCTTCGACACCGCCTGGATAGGAAGTAATCTTGCCGCGCTCGACTTCGATCGTGAAGTCGCAAGTGTTTTGCAGAAACTCGCGGTCGTGCGACGTCAACAAAAAACCGCCGTCGAAATTTTTAAGAAAGCGTTCAAGCAGCATCTGCGTGGGTACGTCCAAGTAGTTGACCGGCTCGTCGAGAATCAACAGATTTGGATCCAGGAGCAACATGGCGACAAGTTTGACGCGCATCTGGTAACCGCCGGACAGCGTTGACGGCGGCATCGCCAACTCCGTGGCGCTCAAAGCAAAACGCGACGCCAGTTTGGCTACCTCCCAAGATTGCTTACCCGAGCGCGCTTCGAGATAATCCTGCGTGGTCGCGCCTGATGGCAAGACTTCGTGTTGAGCGACCGAGCCGATTCGTGTCCACGGCAGGATCATCACTTCGCCGGCATCAGGCTCGCTGACCTCGGTGACGATGTTCAGAAGCGTTGACTTGCCCGCGCCGTTTCTGCCAATCAAGGCGATCTTCTGTCCCTCGAGCACGTTAAACGAAACGCCATCAAGGACAATCTGGCGTCCATATTCTTTGCGGAGGTTTTTAATTTCAAGCAGGGGACGAGGCATACGCGGCTAAGACTATCAAAAAAGAGAAGGGCGCGCCACAGAGTGACGCGCCTGGGAGGCGGGGTGCGAAGGGGCTAGTCGTGCTCCGTGCAGTTGGAGATGTCGGAGCCGTCGCCCCAGCCTGGTTCGATGTACGAGTCATCGTTGAGCCTCTCGTCGAGTTGGGCCATGATGACGCGCACGTCAGGGAAGCGTTCGGCGATCATGTCCATGCCTTCGGGCGCGGCCAGCGCGCAGACGAAGATGATCCGCGAGGGCCCGAGCGTCTGGACCAGGTTGAGCACCAGCTCGGCTGAACTGCCGGAGGCGAACATCGGGTCGAGGACGATCATCGTCTTCATTCCACTGGGAAGGGTCTTGGGGAGCTTGCTGTCGAGCAACTCGGCGTAGACGATCTTCTCGCCGTTGGGGCCTGCCTTTGACTTGCGGCGGGCGGCGACGTGGTAGACCGGGCTTTCCGGAAGCAGGCCGCGGAAGGCCTCGATCAGGTCATTGCCGCCGCGGGTGATGGAGACGAGCCCTACCCGACCGTCCAGTTCGCGACCGTTGGCCTGAAGGCGCATGCGGCTGACGACGATCCACTCCTTGGTCGGCAGGTCTCGCGTGGCCTCGATGGCCAGGAAACGGCCGACGAGGGTCATCAGGTCGGTGTAGGACTTCCCGCCTTTGCAGATGCGCAGGCGGGTGATCGCCACCTCGACCACCGGATGGTTGAGGAGGGTGACGTTCGCGGGGAGGATTTTGCGGCCGGACAGGTTGGACATGAGCAACTCCTAAGCTCGGCCAGAGTTTAGCCCAAAAGGCTTTGACAAATCAAGCCATAGCCATTTCTTGATCATTTTCTGGCGATTCAGTATACTTTCGTCGCCGTTGAAAGATGGCGCCGGCTCCGAACCCATTCCGAGGTAGCTCAGCGGCAGAGCAGCGGACTGTGGCACAGCTTTACGCTATACTGTAATGGTATGGCTGAAAAGCGAATCTATGCCGAACGTGCAGAGACCATCAAAAGAGCCGTCGTCAAACGTCGCCGCAAGGTGAAGGAAATGGCAGTGGAATATCTTGGTGGTAGATGTCAGGTGTGCGGATACAATCGTTGCCCCAAAGCTCTTGATGTTCATCATCGTGATCCTAAGAGAAAGTCCTTCGGGATCGCGGCGAAAGGATACACAAGATCGTGGGAAGCGATTAAGCGCGAACTCAACGAGTGCGTGCTCATCTGTGCAAACTGTCATCGTGAAGTGCATGCAGGCATTACGCAGCTTTCGGTAGAAATGCCGGAATGAACTCAGGGTGAATTGCTGGAAACCGTCGCGTAAGCACGGCAATCAGCAGCCAAGCGCTAAGACGTCGCAAGACGATCGAAGTGAAGGTTCAGAGACTATTCCGCAAGGAAGTAGGCCTAACGCTGTTAGGTCGAAGCGCCCTGCATCCTCGCCCGGGCAACTGGGACGGATGAAGATATAGTCCACGCTTTCGGGAAACCGAGAGGTTAAGTGTAATCCGCGGGTCGTGGGTTCGATCCCCACCCTCGGAGCCACAAAAATACAACTCCCAGAGTTGTATTTTTGTTGCGACGAGGGAGCAGGCAAACAGTTTTGCCTGCGTTGGGGTGAGAAACGCCGGAGCCATGTTCCAACACCAGTTGGAACGGCGAGGCGCTGGCCAGACCGAGCCGAGTGGCCGACGAGGCTCGAGTCGCGGCCGATCCCCACCCTCGGAGCCAGAAAACATCTCAGCATTTGCCCTCCTTCGCTCTATGAGCTACGGAAGGGCAGGCTGGGATTTTTTCTTTGATTTTGGACTACCCAGAATGGGGTTCGAGCTGGTATAATCTCTAAAGTTAAACGATCAAAATATGAATAAACGATTCCTCCTTTCCATCGTCGATATTCTCGGGTTGTGTGTTGTCATTGCGGCCGTCACGTTAATGTTTGTTCAAAACAGCCAATGGATGGGAGTGTTGCTTATTGGCCTTGGTGTAATGTGTTTGCTTAGTCTTGTACCATTTGGCATTAAGATAAAGTCTACGTTACCCGATATTATTTTTGGACTTATTGATAATGGTATCTTGGCCATTATGGCCATTTTTGGTGGGTACTTCGGAGGGATCACCGGCGCTGTTCTTGGTGGTGTGGTTGGTAACGCGATTACTGATGGCATCGCGGGTATCTTTGAGGGATACATTGCGGAAAAGTTCGATGGAATAGACGTGTCTAATAAGCGGACGATGTTGAAATCTGCTGTTGGAAAAATGGCGGGCTGCCTTTTTGGTGCGGGAGCTGTGTTGGCATTCGCAAGTCTATTTTCGTTGTAGATCAATAAACCAAATCCGCCTCTGTGAAGGTCGGGATGCTAATATACCCACGATGCTCCTGAATAGCAGTTCTAACATCCTCCACGACGCGGAGCCAGCAAATATCATCAGGATTTTCCTGGTGATTTTTGCTATAATGTCTTCTACGCATGAAATCCAAAGCTAAAAATAAAAATCAGCTCGCCGTCTTTCAGGCCAAGTCCGGGGCGATTGAGCTTAAGGCAGATGCGGGAAAAGAGACCATTTGGGCTACACAAGCACAAATTGTTGCTCTTTTTGATATTACTCAGCCGGTTGTCTCTCGTCATATCAAAAACATTTTTGAGGACAAGGAGGTAGATTCGAAAAGGAATATGCAAAAAATGCATATTGCAAATTCGGATAAGATGGTCGTTTATTATGCGCTGGACATCATTTTGGCAGTAGGATATCGGACAAATTCCATCAGGGCGATCGAATTTTGCAAGTGGGCCACCAAGGTTTTGCGTCAGCACATTACGCTTGGGTATACAATCAATCGTTCGATGATTTCGTCTCACTACGACGAGTTCATCAAAGCTGTTGACGACATCAAGGCTTTGCTTCCTGTAAATCAGGTGGTTGGATTCGGCTAGTGTCCTCGAGCTTGTCCGCTTGTTCGCCGACACCTGGCTCTCGTTGGATGCTTATGACAAGGATGCCCTGGAAGCGAAGGGTGCGACAAAAAAACAGGCGTCGATTACTGCCGAGGAACTTGGATCGGCTCTTTACGAACTCAAACAACATTTGATGCAAAAAGGTGAGGCCACGGAATTATTTGGGGCCGAAAGATCGTCTGGTGCTTTTGCGTCGCGCCAAGCGACTTGATCCAACGCGCATGTCTCCCGAAGCACTCACCGCGCTAACGCTCTTGATTGCTGAAAGCAATCCAAAAGACAAGTCAAAAATGATCGGCTTGGTTTGTCGGTTGTTAATCAATAAACGGCCTGACCCTATTCGTAGACCCTATTCGTATGAAGACGCGTTTGAATAAATTTTTGGCGGATCGCGGAGTTTGTTCGCGGCGGGAGGCGGATCGGATGATTGCGGACGGACTTGTTCAAATCAACGGGGTGGTTGCCAAACTCGGGACGCTGGTTGACGAAGCCGTGGACGACGTGGCCGTGCGCGGCAAACTTCTCACCACCGGACGGCCGAAGCCGATCATCATCGCTTTTCACAAACCGATTGGACTGATCACTTCCGCTGATGAACGCCTGCACGATAACGTCATCACCTATTTGGGGTTCAAGGAACGGATTTTTCCTGTCGGGCGGCTCGACGTCGCTTCATCTGGTCTGCTCCTTTTGACCAACGATGGCAGACTGTCTGAAGCCATCACTCATCCGCGTTATGATCACGAAAAAGAATACGAAGTCACTGTCGATCGACCGATCAAAGCGGCGGATTTGCATCGACTTGAAAGCGGGTTGATCGTCTTGGGCTCGCGGACAAAAACAGCGCCGGTTGAGCGCGTCAATGACCGTACCTTCCGCATCATTTTAACCGAAGGCCGCAATCGCCAGATTCGTCGGATGTGCGAAGAGATCGGTTACGAGGTCATCAAACTCAAGCGCATTCGGGTGATGAACATCAAACTTGGCGCTTTGCCGATCGGTGAGTGGCGCGAGCTGACCGACAGAGAAAGCAGTCTTTTAAGGGATCTTTTGCGTGAGCCGGGAAAAGGCGGGCTGGCCATTGCCAAGAAGTAATAAGGATGCTATCATCCGCCTTCGTTATTAAAAAAACTATGAAACCATCTTACAACAGCGATCGACGCGGGGGCCCGAAGGGCGGAAAACGATTTGGCAGTGGACCATCAAAATTTGGCGGGAGCGCGCCGTGGAAGCGCGGCGCTGATCGTGACGGCGATCGTCCACCATTGCACGATGCCGTCTGCGGCGACTGTGGAGCAGAGTGTCAGGTGCCGTTTCGACCGACCGGTTCGCGTCCGGTTTTGTGCCGCAACTGCTTTAAAAAAGACGGCGGCGACGTGGCGCCGAAACGCTACGGCGAAAAGCGCTCGTTTGATCGACCATCATTCGATCGGCCAAGCACCGGCCGAAGTGAAGGCGGCAATATGGAAGCCCGCTTGGCAGCCATCGAGCGCAAATTGGACGCCATTTTGGAAGCGTTGAGCGACAATAAACTTTTTTAACCTTCCCAAAGTGTCTAACCTTGAATGGCGTCGCTAAAGTAGACCGCCACAGATCATCGTTTCTTTTTTCTCTTTACTCCAACGTTTGATTTTTGCTTCACGTTGACGCGCCGCTCTCGGTGATCGCATCTCTTGGCTGTAGACAAGCTTGACTGGCCCGAAACTTCGGGTGTATTTGGCGCCTTGGCCAGCGTTGTGACTGGCCACCCGCGCTGAAACATCGGTGGTAATGCCAACATAGAGACTGTCATTTTCACAGCGGACGATATAAACAAACCAGCGTGGCATAAACTTTTTAGTGGATTTTCAAGAGTCGATAGGTGGCGTTGGTCACGGTGACGACGTCACCGACTTGACAGCCAATCAAGGCCGCGCCGAGCGGGGAGTGATAAGAGATGCGGCCGCGCGAGGGGCTTGTTTCCTGCGAGCCTAAAATTTCAAAGGTCAATCTCTGGCCATTTTTTTCTAAAACGACAGTTGAGCCGATCCGCGCGCGGCCTTCCGTGTCTGGGCCGGAGGCGATGGGCACGGCCGTTTTGATTCGCTCCTTAAGCGTCTCGATGCGATTGTTGATTCTGCGCAGTGTCGCTTTGGCGATTTGATAACCGGCGTTCTCGGAAAAGTCTCCCATCTCGGCTAAGCGCCGCACTTCGCTGACACCCTCCGGCCGCTGACGTGTTTCTAAATCAACCAACTCGCGCTTGAGTCGATCAATCGTCGACGGCGTCAAATGATGATCCTCCGGTTCAGCCATCGCCGCCCGATCCAGCTCTTTTTTTCGTGTTGGCAGTCGCATAGAAATGTATAATATCATGGAAACAAAACGAACTCACGACGATCAGAACGACCGTCGTGAGGAGCGCGCGAGTGAGGGTCAGTCGACTGAGTAGGAGTAGTGCTGGCTGGTGCCGCCTCGCCACTCAAGCTCAATTAGCAGACTGGGGACGGGGCTCGAGTCGTCT
>JBBTSK010000015.1:0-11818 GCA_038078795.1 Patescibacteria group bacterium | reverse complement strand
CGTCTTTGCTTCGCGAATCGCGAATCCAGGCGGTCAGGGCCGCGGCGACTGGCTCGAGCAGAGCCGTGACCTTGGCGACGTCCTGCGGGTATTCGTACTGGTACAGCTGGATCACGAAGCGCATCGGCGGCCTCGGATTTGAGCAGATGTACGGTGTCATGGGGAAGTCGGTCGTGATCGGGAGCCTCTGGCCGTTCGGCAGAGTCACCTTGATGACCGACTTGAGAAGCCGGTCGAGGTGATTTCGCCAGACCGTACTGTTGTCGGCGGCGATGTGCCGCCCGATGATCAGGATACCGAGCGGGGCGCATAACATGGGTAAAGACCTCCTGGCACACCCTCTCAAACTAAAACTTTTTGGTCAACACCAACGTGGAGCGGCCCCTACTTCAGGGGCGGGTACAAATCCGGGTCGATCGTTCGTTCAAAACAGACGCGGCCGGCGGCGTGTTGCCAATTTTGTCCGTAAGCATAATCCATCATCGGATACTGCCGTGTTTTTACCATCACATTTTGGTAGTCAGTCGATTCGGCATCAAAGGTGGCGCAAAGTTCAAATTTCGGTTGCCGGTTCAGGATGTCCTCATCGGGGCCCGGTTTAATGACCGTGAATTCGTAAGCCGCGCCACTGACCGGGTCGACTGGTGGGATGAAGCCGTTGAGCGAAGTGCTAAGCTCATCGAGTGTCGCCGGCAGAGTTTGTTTTTGCTGAAAGTAAAAGGTCAGTTCATTTTGAATGATGGACAAATCGTTGACGCGCTGATCATCAAGGCGCGCCTTGCGTTGTTCCGCCGGCGAGCCCACCAGGAAAAATCCGCCGATCACCACGCCGACCATCACCAGAAGCGAAGCGATGCCGATCATTTTGCTTATGCGCCCCGTTTCTTTGGGCGCGTTTTTCAAGTCCCAAAGTTCAAACCAGAAGACCAGTCCCACCGTGACTAGAACCACCAGCACTTTAAGCACAAATCGCGTGGTTATTTCGCCATTCAAAAAATAATTGACCAGAGTAATCAAGTCCACCACCATGGTTATGGCGGTGACGAACAACGTCAGATAAATTAACCACTTGCGAATGCCAGCGTCGCTTTTTCCGTCACTTCTCGCGCGATCTTTATCGATCAAGTGATTGATCAGAATACACACCGGCCAGACGACGACCAGAGTGGCCATCGAGATTCGGATGGTCTCCAGATTGCTGGAATACCAGCCGCCAAGGACGTCGGGAAACTTGATCTCGATGTATTGAAAGATCAAGGTGATAAAACTGACTATTCCCACGTAGAGCATGGAAAATCCCAGGAGGTATGAAAAGACGTCTCTGGCCGTGGAGCGGGGGAGTGATTTCATAAAAGAAATTATTTTTGATGACGACATTTTATCATACTGTGCTATAATCGTCTCGTATGCTACGGAGGAAAATAACTAAAAAGATAAAATTAAATTTGAAGTCTCTGCGACATCGCTCGCAAGCGGAGCGCATCGCCGAATTTCTGACCAACCATTTCGGCAACTTGTGGTTTTTGCTGGGCAACGTTTTGCTGTTTGCCTTGTGGATCGTCATTAACCTCGGCAAGCTGGAGGGAGTTCCTGTTTTTGATCCTTATCCTTTTAATTTATTGACCATGGTGGTCTCGCTGGAAGCTATTTTTCTCTCCGTCATCGTGCTAATCAGCCAAAATAAAGCTTCCAACATTGATGAGATCCGCGAGGAGATCAACTTTCGGGTCAATGTCCAGGCGGAGAAGGAGATCACCAAAATGTTGCAGATGCTGGAGACCATTGAGCGTAAATTGAAAATCAATAATGGCCGCGACCGCAAATTGAAGGTCATGGAAAAAGAATTAAACATCGAGCGCATTGCTCAAGAGGTGATTCGTGAGCGGCTGTGATACAATCTGGCGGCTATGGATCACAACCAAAAAGCTCTTGAACTCCATCGTCAATTAAAGGGAAAAATCGCTCTCGCCTCCAAAGTGCGCATTGAGTCGCGTGATGATTTGAGTTGGGCTTACACCCCGGGCGTGGCCGCGCCGTGTTTGGAGATTGCCAAGGATCCGGCCAAGGTTTGGGAATACACTTCGCGGCGCAATTGGGTGGCCGTCATTTCTGATGGCTCCGCCGTGCTGGGTCTTGGCAACATCGGGCCTTTGGCAGGACTGCCGGTGATGGAAGGCAAGGCAGTGCTCTTCAAAGAGTTTGCCGACATCGACGCTTTTCCAATTATTTTAGACACGCAAAATGTTGACGAGATCGTCGCAACGGTCAAACACATCGCCCTTTCATTTGGCGGTATCAACCTGGAAGACATTTCCGCTCCGCGTTGTTTTGAAATCGAAGAACGACTTAAAGCTGAACTCGACATTCCTCTTTGGCATGATGATCAGCACGGCACGGCGATTGTCGTCTTGGCCGGTCTCATTAACGCTTTGAAGTTGACTAACCGCGCATTCGACACGGCCAAGATCGTGATTAGTGGCGCCGGCGCGGCCGGGGTGGCCATTGCCAAGATTTTGTTGTCGCAGGGCGCTAAGCAGATTGTGGTCGTAGATAGCCAAGGCGTAATTTCATCAGCGCGGACTGACTTGAACGAATCGAAGAAACGATTGCTTGATTTAGTCGGTTCCTATCCAGACAAGGATGGGCAGGTGGTGGTTTCACTTGCTGACGCCCTTGTCGGCGCGGACGTCTTCATCGGCGTTAGCGCGCCTGGAATCGTCAGCGCGGAAATGATCAAATCCATGGCCGCGGATCCGATTGTTTTTGCCATGGCTAACCCCACTCCCGAGATTATGCCCGACGCGGCCAAAGCGGCCGGGGCCAAAATCGTAGCCACCGGTCGCAGTGACTATCCCAATCAAATCAACAACGTCTTGGCTTTTCCTGGCGTCTTTCGCGGCGCCCTAGACGGTCAGGCAAAAAAAATCACCGAGGAGATGAAACTGGCCGCCGCTCACGCGCTGGCCGACTATGTCACCGAGCCGTCGGTCGACAACATCATTCCACCGGCCCTTGATAAACATGTTGCCTATGTCGTGGCCAAAGCGGTTCAAGCGGTGGTGTAGCTTCATCATCATCGTCGTCGCTGTTTTTGTTGGATTGCAAATTTGGATGGTGCTCAGTCAGTCTGATGACACGTTTGTTGTTGACGACGTTTCCGGGCAGTGGCAGGTGGTGATTGTCCCTGGCGCCAGCGTTTTGCGCAGTGGCGTGCCGTCGGACGTGCTGGCTGACCGATTGTTAACCGCGCTTGAGCTGTATCAAGCGGACAAGGTGGAGAAATTTTTGCTCTCCGGCGATGACGGCCAAGACGGCTACGACGAAGTCAGCTCCATGCGAGATTTTTTACTTGATCGCGGCGTGCCGGGCCAAGACATTTTTTTAGATCACGCCGGTTTTGATACTTACGACACGCTCTATCACGCTAAGGCTGTTTTTGGTGTCAGCTCGGCTATCATTGTCACTCAGAAATTTCACTTGCCGCGGGCGCTGTTTATTGCTGACGCGCTTGCTATTAAAAATATCGGCGTCATTGCCGACCGTCAGCCGTACGTCAAAGCGATTATTTTTTCTTTGCGCGAATGGCCGGCGCGTCTTAAAGCTTTGTTTGATGTCGTCGGGCGCGCCAAGCCGACTTATCTTGGCGACCCCATCGACATTATCGGCGACGGACAAGTGACCTGGGAGTAAAATTTGTCAGTAGACATCAAGGTCTCAGTCTGCTAATCTCAACATCATTATGCAAGCCAAGCGCGTGATTATTATCAATGACTGTTTCGATGCCAACGCGCGGTTGCGAATTGAGGCACAAGTTGCCATGGCTTTTCCCAATCTGCCTATCACTTTTTACGCTTCAGAGCCGTTTGCCACGCTCTCCTTGAGTTTTCTGTTGGCAGAGGCAGAGTTCACCAATGGTGATGTGGTGCTGTTCAACGCCGCGCCGCGCAATGCGACGCAGAAGGTAGAAGGCAACCGCGCCGGCGAGATGGTATTTGTCAAGGTGAAAACGGGTGGCTTGCTTGTTGGGCCTAACGAGGGGTATTCTTTGACGCTCATCAAGGACCAGATTGAAACGATTTATACCAAGCGCGCCGATGACGGCAACGTTTCCGGAACGCAATTTCGTTCGGCTTACGTTTTTCCCAAAGCGGCTGGAGAATTTATGGCCATGCCGGAGGAACGGCGCGACAAGCTATACGCCTCGCACACAGCGACTGACTATCCGATCCCGGTGCTGACTGCCGACTACATCGCCTGGATTGATTCATTTGACAACATCAAGCTGACTCGGCGGTCGACGCAAGAGCCACTATTGCAACCAGGCCATGAGTATATTGTGCGTTTCAAGCGCGACGGACGACTGGTGAAAGAGGTCAGGTTGCCGTATCGCGAGAAACTGACATTGTTGAACAACGGCGAATTGGGGATTATTACCGGATCGAGTTTCGGTCAGACCGGCTTGGAAATTGCTCGACGGACAGGGGTGGTTAAATTGCCCGGCGCCGTTGCCTACATCCACGAACAGTTTGGTTTTACTCCTTACGTCGAGGACGAGGTGCAGATTTCGTAAAACAAAAACCACAGGCGCGGGCTCGCTGTTCGTCAGCTACGCCTTTGCCTGTGGTTGTTATTTTATTTGGTCTTGGCCGCCGCCTTCTTGTGTCGAATCGCCTTGGCTTTGCGGCGCCCGGCTTCGGCTACTTTGCGGTCGGCTTTCCAAACATTACGTCCCTTTTTTCTCATTCCCATAATATCTTTTCAAAACTCGTCTAGTTGATTAATTTGTGCAATCATGATATCGAACAATAGTCATTTAAGCAAGATATTTATGGATTTCATCATTCGCAAGGGGAATTTGACTAGGGAGAAGGCCGATGTCTTAATTCTCAATGCTTTCGAAGGGTTTAAGAAGTTTGGCGGAGCCACGGATGACATCGACAAAGCTCTTGGTGGTTATCTGCTTTCCGTGGCCAAGGAAGATCAGTTTAAGGGCAAGTTAGGAGAGTCCGTGGTCGTGCGAGCTCACGGCCCGATTTCTGCCAGACGCGTTTTGATCGTTGGCCTTGGTAAAAAAGAAGATTTTGACGAAGAGACGGTGCGTGAAGCATCGGCGGTTTCGCTTAATGTTTGTGAACAGTTGGGAGCTAAGGTTGTCGTCTCGGTCTTGCACGGCGCGGGTAACGGAAAACTCTCACCAAAGATTTCCGGCAAAGCGATTTTTGAGGGCGCGCGCTTGGCCGCCTACAAATTTGACGCCTACAAGAAAAAGAAAAATAAGCTAACTGTCAAATCATTCACTGTTGTTTCGACTGATGGCCGCGACGTCACTCAAGCTCAGGCCGGATTGCTCGTCGGTCAACTTGGCGTCGAAGGGACGATCTTCGCCCGCGATTTGGTCAACACGCCGTCGGCGCAGATGCATCCGTCGGAGTTGGTCAAGTTGGCTTTGCAGATTGGCAAAGAGAGCAAAGGCAAAATCAAAGTCAAAGTGATGGACAAATCTGCTTGTGATAAAGCCAAGATGGGCGCCTTCCTCGGCATCGCCCAGGGCTCTGATCATCCTCCGTTTTTTGTTCACATGAGTTATCGTCCCACTGGCGCAAAAAAACACCTCGCTCTTGTCGGTAAAGCCGTCACTTTTGACTCCGGCGGCATTTCCATTAAGCCAGCCGAGGCAATGTATACGATGAAACTTGACATGGCTGGGGGAGCGGCGGTGCTCGGAGTATTCAAAATCTTGGCGCGCTTGAAACCAAACGTCATTGTCGACGGCATCTTTGCCGCTTGCGAGAATATGCCTTCAGGCAAAGCCATCCGTCCGGGCGACGTGGTCAAAGCCATGAACGGCACCACCATCGAAGTTTTGCACACCGACGCCGAAGGCCGCGTGACCTTGGCCGACGCGCTGTCCTACGCGGTCAAGCAAAAACCCGATGCCATCATCGACTTGGCGACGTTGACCGGCGCTTGCATGGTGGCGCTTGGAGAAGAGATCACCGGTTTGATGTCCAACAATCCCAAACTGGAAAATAAATTACTAACGGCCGCGGCCACGGCAGGTGAGAAGATGTGGTCACTGCCGCTCGAAAAAAACTACAAGCGTGAATTAAAGTCTGAAGTGGCGGATTTGCGCAATATTGCCGGCCGCTACGGCGGGGCGTTGACCGCCGGACTTTTTTTGCAAGAATTTGTGGCCAACATTCCGTGGGCGCACTTGGACATCGCCGGCCCGTCATTTGCCGAGCGTCCAATAAATGCCTACACCGGCAAAGGTGGCACAGGGGCAGGAGTAAGGACATTGTTAGAACTGCTGCGAAGTTTTTGACCAGCTTTTTACCCTTGCTTACGCTTTTCCTAATCCTTGCTGTCCGTGTTCCCATTCCATTTGACAGAGCTCGCCGGACTGCAACGCCTCGAGGACGCGCAAGGTCTCTTTGACCGAGCGGCCGACCGATCCGGCACTGACCAAGGCATATTTGACGATGCCTTCCGGATCAACGATAAAGAGGCCTCGCTCAGCGAGTCCCTCTTTTTCGTTGTAGACGTCGTAGGCGCGGGAGACCTCATGGGTGACATCGGCTAAGACCGGATACTCCACTTCTTTCAAGTCGCGTTCAAACCAATTTTTGTGGCTCCACTCCGAGTCAGTCGAAGCGCCAAGCACTTCGGCATTGAGTTTTTCAAACTCGGCGCGATGGACGCTGAAGCCTTTGATTTCGGTTGGGCAAATAAAGGTAAAGTCGCGTGGGTAGAAAAAGAAGACTAACCATTTGCCGCGATAAGAAGCAAGACTGATGGGATGAAATTCGCCTTTGTGATAGGCGGTGACGTCGCTAAAGTCCGGGGCGGCTTGGCCGATGTGGATCATAGTTATTTGGTTACGTGAGTAAATCGCTCTTCCACGACGTTCCAATCAATGGCGTTCATAAAGGCGGCGATGTAATCCGCGCGTTTAATGCCGTAGTCGGTCATGTAAGCGTGCTCGAATACGTCCATCACCAGGAGTATTCGGCTATTGGCAAGCAATCCTTCGTCATGTTCGCCAATCCAGATAACTCCAAGCGTGTCCTCTCGTTGCACAAGCGTGACCCATCCGATTCCACGGAACATGCCGACGTTTTTTGAGAAGTGATCCTGGAATGCTTCGTAGCTTCCGAATCGATCCGCTAATGCCTTTGCGACCGCGTTTTCGGAAGACAATGCCGAAGGCGCCTTGCTCATGTTTTCAAAGTAGAGCTCGTGCAGTTTCATGCCGTTGTATTCCCAGCCGTAGCGACGGTGGAGTTCAGCGGATTCTTCCTTGTGGGTAGAATCTCCTCCGACGACTTCAAGACGCATCGCGTTCATTTTTTCCAGAAGCGTGTTGACGTTTTTCACGTACCCTTGATAAAGCGTGAAGTGGTTTTTGAGCATGGTTTCCGAGAACCCGGGCGTGCCCCAAAGATGATCAAAGTTTTGCGCTTCGTATGCCATAAAAGATTGTTAATTTCTGGGTAAATGTTATCCTGATTAAATCAAACTGTCTATGAAACATCCTTGGCGTGTTGTCTTGATGTTCCTCGCTGTCGTCCTTATTGGTCTGGCCTATTATTTTTGGCAAGCCCGCTTGGCCGCTTTATGAGCCGCTCGGTAATTTCGGCAGTGATAGCGCTCGGGGTCTTGTTTTTGGTTTATGGGTTGGTGCGAGAGGTGAGTAACCGGGCGCCAGTGCGGGGGTCGACTGACGCCATGACTATTGTTGAAAGCGGAGCAGGCAAGGACGCCATCCCATCCATCGACAACCCTAATTTCACCAGCGCAAACACGGCTGACTATTACTTGAGCGATGATGGCTTTGGGCTTGATGTTAATCTTGGTGGAGAGCATCGTTTTTATCCGTATCAGATTTTAGTTTGGCACGAGATAGTCAATGCGGTGCAGGGCGGCACGGCGATTGCGGTGACCTATGATCCGCTTTGCGGCAGTGGGGCAGTCTATGAACGGGAAGTCGCTGGCACAACGTATGATTTCGGCACCTCGGGCAAACTTTGGAATAACAACGTGCTGATGTATGACCGACAAACAGACTCGTTGTGGTCGCAGATTCTTGGCACGGCTGTCGATGGTCAGCTCAAAGACGCCATGTTGGCGCGAGTGACGTCGTCAACGATGCTGTGGAGTGATTGGAAAGCGGCTTATCCTGGCGGACTTGTTTTGTCGCGCTCAACCGGCGCAATTCGAGATTACACCAGCAATCCATATGGTGACTACGCCAATAACTTGGACGTCTATTTTCCATTATCGACAATGGATAACTCTCGGCCCATTAAAGAAGTGGTAACGGGTCCGTTGGGCGAAACAGCGTATTGGTTTTGCTGGGCCGCGTTGCGGACGGGCGAAACACCGATATAAAATTATGCCCATACTCTCCATCATCGCAACACCAATAGGCAACCTCGGCGACATCACGGCGCGTGCCGCCCAAACCATAAAAGACGCCGACCTAATCCTATGTGAAGACACACGTGTCACCGCGAAACTTCTTTTTCATCTCCAACTTAAAAGGCCCCTGTTGAGCTTCCATGAACACTCCGATCGGCACCGTCTCGACAAAATTCTTGATCTCTTAAAAGAAGGTAAAAATTTAGCATTAGTCACTGACGCCGGCACACCAGGTATTTCTGATCCTGGCTCGTGGTTGATCCGCGAAGTCGTCAATCAACTGCCCAACGTCATCATCACGCCGATCCCCGGCCCATCAGCCATCGCCGCCGCCGTCTCTGTCTGCGGATTCAACGTCGATGAATTTGTTTTCAAAGGTTTCCCGCCGCACAAAAAAGGTCGCAAAACCTTTTTTGACAAAGTCGCTGACGAACAGCGAACCGTCATTCTCTACGAGTCAACGCATCGCATCGGCAAGGCAATGGACGAACTCTCCGCGCGCGTTGCCGATCGTCAAATTGTTGTCTGTCGCGAGTTGACCAAACTCCACGAAACAATCCATCGCGGCACCGTTGCCGAAGTGACAGCAATTCTCAAAACTGCTAGCATTAAAGGTGAATTCGTCCTTATTCTTGGTCCGGTATGAAATTTTACATCACCACTCCCATTTACTACGTCAACGACAAGCCGCACATTGGCCATGCTTATACGACCATCGCCGCCGATGTCTTGGCTCGCTATCATCGCTTGCTTGGCAAGGAGGTTTTCTTTTTGACCGGCACGGACGAGCACGCCAAAAAAAACGTCGAAGCCGCGGCCAAAGTCGGCCAGTCAGACGTTAAAAAATATGTTGATCAGATGAGCGCGGTTTGGCGGGAAACCTGGACAGCGATGGGGCTGACCATTGATCGATTCATCCGTACCACCGAGGCTGATCACAAAAAAGGCGTGGAGCAATTTTGGCAGTTGTCCAAAGCCAGCGGCGACATTTATGAAGGGGAATACCACGGCTTGTATTGCACCGGTTGTGAGGAATATAAAAAAGAAGATGACTTGGTCGACGGCAAATGTCCTTTGCACAATCGTCTGCCGGAAGAGTTGGCGGAGAAAAATTATTTTTTTCGTTTGACCAAGTATCGTCAAGCCATCCTCGATCACATCGACGCCAATCCGGAATTTATCCAACCAACTTCGCGCCGCAATGAAGTGCGATCGTATGTTGATAAATTCATGTCCGACATTTCCATCTCCCGCGAGACAGTCAAGTGGGGGATTGCCGTGCCAGGCGACGAGTCACAGCGCATTTATGTTTGGTTCGATGCTTTGATCAACTATTTGACCGGCGTTGGTTACGGCACTGATGCTGTCCAATTCGAAAAATACTGGCCAGCCGATCTGCAACTGGTCGGTAAAGACATCATTAAATTCCATTGCGCCTTGTGGCCGGCGATGTTGATGAGTGCTGGTTTGACTTTGCCAAAAACCGTTTTTGCCCACGGTTTCTTTACCATCGACGGCGCCAAAATTTCCAAGTCGCTTGGTAATGCGATTGACCCTGTTGAGTTGGCCAACGACTTTGGCATGGACGCTATGCGCTACTTCCTCATGCGCGAAATTTCTTTTGGCGAAGACGGCGATTTTTCTCGCGCTCGCTTGGAACAACGCTACGACGGCGAGTTGGCCAACGAGCTTGGCAACTTGGTCAATCGCGTGCTGACAATGGCTCAGAAGTACGGCTACGCAACTCAGCCCGTGATCAACAAACCCGCCGATGATTTTTCTGACGCCTACCGGCAAGCCATGGAAGAAATCCGCCTCCACGACGCTTTGAACGAAGTGATGAAACTCGTTCGCGAAGCTAACCAATTGATCGAAGCCAAAGCCCCGTGGAAGCTAGCTAAAGAAGGGAAGAATGATCAACTCAACGCCACCTTGAAAACTCTGCTCGAAATGATCACTCGCGTCGGTTCAATGCTTGCTCCTTTTATGCCAACGACCTCGGAACGCATCGCCGCCCAACTTCAATCCATGCAACCCGAACCTTTATTCCCTCGTCGTGAATTAACACCTCTATGACCTTCACACCGATCGATGTCATCCTAATCGTCTTCGTGGTGATCTTCATGGTCACTGGCGCGGTGCTCGGTTTTATTCACACCCTTGGTTCGTTTCTCGGCGCCATCGTTGGTGTTTTCGTGGCCTCGCATTTGGCCGCGCCGATTGCCGATGCTCTTGCTCCCGCCTTTGGTGGCAACGCGCAGATTGTTAGCATCGTCATTTTCTCGATCATCTATTTGTTGGCCTCGCGTTTATTCGGATTTTTCTTTTACATTTTCGAGAAGAGCGTGGGACTGGCCGCCAAATTGCCGTTCCTAAAATCATTCGACAAATTGCTTGGCGCCATCTTCGGTTTTCTTGAAGGCGTCGTCGCCGTGGCCGCCTTTGTCTATTTCGCCGGGTCGGTGTTGCCGGTTGACTGGATCAAAAATTTAGTCGAAACCTCGCAAGTCGGCGCCTGGCTCTTGTCGATATTCGGCGTCATCAGTGCGTTGGTACCGCAAACCGTTCGTGAGGCAGTCCTGAAAGCGATCAACTCTGGCGTATGATCGATACGCACTGTCACGTTCACTTCCGCGCTTACAAAGACGACATGGACGACGTTATCAAACGCACCCTTGATAAAGGCGTGCGGATGATTACGGTCGGCACCCAATCGACAACCAGCAAAAATGGCATTGATGTGGCGGAAAAATACGACGGCATTTACACCACAATTGGTTTGCATCCCAATCACACTTGCGAGCAACAGTTTATTGACGATTTAGAAGAGATCAAAACACGTTGTGAACATTTTGACGTTGAGTATTATCGCAAGCTGGCAGAGCATCCCAAAGTCGTGGCCATTGGCGAGTGCGGGCTGGATTATTATCGCATTCCCGAAAATCTCAAACGCGATGAAGTGATTGCCGCGCAAAAAGAAGAACTGCGAAAGCAATTGGATTTGGCCGATGAGCTCAACTTGCCGGTGGTGATTCATTGTCGTGACGCCCACGAAGATCAACATACGATGCTCAAAGAATATATTGACGCGGGAAAGCTGACGCGGCGCGGGGTCGTTCACTGTTTCTCCAGCACTATCGACCAAGCCCGCGCTTATCACGCTATCGGATTTCTGACGAGCTTCACCGGTATCATTACTTTCCCACCGCGTAAAAATGAGGGCCCAATCTCTCCGCTCCAATCCGTCGTCCGCGACTGCCCCCTCGACATGCTCATGCTCGAAACCGACGCGCCATACTTGACCCCCGAACCTCACCGCGGTAAACGCAACGAACCGTGGTACGTCCAATTCATTGCCGCCAAAGTCGCCGAGCTCAAAAATATTTCCGTGGAAGAA
>JBBTSK010000014.1:0-2061 GCA_038078795.1 Patescibacteria group bacterium | reverse complement strand
CGCTCCAGAACAAGTCTTTGTGGTTCCCTTTTTTATCAATGTGAACGGTGCGGAGTTTCTCTAGAGTCGCTATCAGCAAAAAACCGGCCGCCGCGTTGAGATAATTGGCCACGTTGCCGACCACCGCGTCTCGGATGGTCGCCTCAAGGATGTTGACCGCGAGGAACGCGTACGTCGTCCAGGCGATGAGCTTGGTGTTGTTTCCGAGCCTCGTGATTCGCAACAAGGAAAGGACGATAATCCCGATCGCGATAGAAAGCGACTTGACCCAAGCGAACCAGTCCTCATCCCCAACCAGCAGCAGCCAGCAGGGGAATAAAATAATCAAGGCGATGGAAAAGAATGCCAACGAAAATCTCGGATAACGATGAGAGATCTCCTCCGTTATTACGAGACCGACAAATAACAACATGGCGTAGAGGATGTAAGGTATCAGAGAAGTTTTCCTTTTTTCTCAAGCATCATATGATGGATGGTAGCAATCAGAATCCAGATGGCGGCAAGGAGCGACGTAATCGCGCACAGGAGCATGATTTCTCTCGTCAAACCAAACCACACAGTCCCCGAAGGCCAGACTAGAACGGCAAACGCCGACATGGCGACGCCAATCAGGCCCATTACGACGCTGATGACGTGAAGCAATTGTGAAAGTTTCATAAACCTTTTTTTGGCAAGGCCCTTAATTTGGGCGAACGATCATACTGATGACGATCACTCCAATAATGGCCCAATGCTTGTTTTCATACGCTAGAATTGCACGCAACAGGGTCAGGTCGGGATTCGGGAATTTCTGGTATGACGGGTGGGTATGGCAAGGCCACTTCGGATCGAATACCCTGACGCGTTATATCATGTGACTTCGCGGGGGACTGAGCGCAGAGCAGTTTTTACGATTGATGACGATCGGCCTTTTGTTCCTTCGAACCCTCGAGGATGCGGCAAAAACGCATAACTTTGTCGTCCATACGTATTGCCTGCCTTGATCAATCGATGGCTGGAAAGATTGCAAGCAGAAATTCCCGAATCCCGACCTGACCCCGTTTTCTATTCAGCATTTTCCTCCGGCTCCTCCTGTACGATTTCTTCATTATCGACCAACGTAACAGGCTCGCCGTCAAAAAGAATGTCAACTTTTGATACTTGTAACGGCTCGTTCATCTGCCTAAAAACAGAATCTTCCCGAAGCGAAAAAAGAAAATTATCTTCTACTGCAACGGAAAAAGTGCTAAAGGGCAGTTTATCAACTTTTCCTTCTACATAGTCCCTTAATTTTTCGGCAATAACTTTTGGCGCTCGTTCTTTCATCATCATCACAGCCAAATCCACATTGACTGGTTCGGTGTACCAATAAGGCACTTCGCGAATACCACGCTCAAACGATTTCAATGCCGACGTGCTTAATTCTTCAACAAACTCTGCGCGTTCTTTTAAGAGTTGTTCCCTGACCTCACGATAGCTAGATTCATCTTCAGCGTAATCATTCTCTGGGGCAATAATTTCGTTGCGCCCGGCTGCCATATAAATTGGCTCTCCGGATGGAAAAACGCTTCGTCCATGTATTTCCAAAATCCTTCCCTGCTCCTCAAGAGAAACGTCGCGTTGTTTTTCAAGATTTTTCAGTCGCTGTGCTGTTGCGTCTGAGCCGGGTGAAAGCACTTCACTTGCTGCCAAGCCTAATTCTCTGCGTGCCGCCACCATATCTGAATCTGATTCACGCATTGAGTGGCGCATGGTTGAAATCTCCCTATTCAGCCGTTGTGTTTCGGCTACAGCCTTAGCAGCTATCTCCTTAGGATTTTGTTCACGTGTCTCCACGTTTACCTCCTTAGCGTCAGCTCTCGACGGAGCTTCTTTTTCGCCAGCGGAGGCAGATTGGAATTCTGGTCCGGTTTGCGACTCTTTATTGTTCATAAATACTTTGATTAGTTGCCCGCAGGTGAGCGCAATCGGTCGCTAAGATGTCATGAATAGTACCTTTTGTATGCGTCTCTGGCAAACTGGTTTGGCGCAACAGGGTCAGGTCGGGATTCGGGAATTTCTGGTATGACGGGTGGGTATGGC
>JBBTSK010000013.1:0-7045 GCA_038078795.1 Patescibacteria group bacterium | reverse complement strand
GGGTCGTCGGATTGAACTTGAGCCCGTGCTTTCTTGGAAAACACGGATTGCCCAAATCAAAGACGCGCCGATGGGCACGCCGATTGGTTATGATTGCACCGAAATTTTACGACGCCACACCAAAATCGCTTTGCTGCCGGTAGGGTACTATGATGGCTACGACCGACGGCTGTCGTCCGTGGGCGAAGTTATCATTCGCGGTCAACTTTGTCGTGTTTTGGGCAGGGTTTGCATGAACATGTGCATGGTCGACGTGACCGAAGTACCGCGCGCCGCTTTGGAGGACGAAGTTATTTTGATTGGCCGCGGAGGAAAAAATCGCATGCGCGCCGATGATTTGGCTCAGCGCGCCAACTCCGTTCATTACGAAATTACAACGCGCATCAATCCACTCATTCCACGCGTCATTGTGTAAGTATGGGCGAGAAGAAGGACTACCTTCGCAAGGAGCAATTTCGTCGCTATAGAGCGAGGCCCTTTCGCAATCCTTATTTTCAAGCGCCACGTCGAGAAAGGCGGCAAATTAAGCAATACGCCGTCGTGGCCGGAGCTCTGGTGATGATCGTGGGGTTGATTTATTTATTTGGTTTCGCGTCGTTTTGGAACTTGCGTGAGGTGCGAGTGCTTGGCCTGCAGTTTATGTCCGGAGCGGACATCGTCAAAGCCGCCGATGAGGAAATGGCCGGACGCCGCTATCTAATTTTTCCTGAACGCAACCGCTTATTTTTTAACCCGGATCATCTCAAGGAAGTTCTTAGCGAGAAATTTTCTTTTGCCGAGCTTAAAGTGGACGTCGAACGCGGAACGGTGGTCATTGAAGTTAAGGAACGAGTGTCCCAGGTGCTTTGGATGACCAACAATGTTGCTTATTTTGTAGATGTTTTTGGCACTATTATTCGCGCTTTGCCGGCCGAGGACGTTGTTTTTCTCGTGTGGCACGGCTCAAATCAACCGCGCGTTAACGGCCAGGTGATTGAAGGACCATATCCGCGGCTGGCCTACTTGACCAGCCTCCCATTGATTGTGGTTGAAGATGATGCGGAAGCCGTGCCTGGTGGCAGCGTTTTGACTGAGAGAGGAGTGGCCGGGATCATCGCCATGGCTGGCCGTTTAGAAAATAGCGGTCTGACGGTAAAGCAGTTCATTGTCGAACGCCGTGATAGCGTTTGGGCTAAGGCGCTGGTCACCGAAGGCTTTGACGTCTTGTTTGATACCGCTGGCGACATCGAATCGCAAGTCGGATATCTGATGACGGTTTTAGATAAAAATGTTCCTGATCGCGCTTTGCTTGATTATGTTGATGTGCGATTTGGGGATCATGTTTATTTTAAGTTAAAGTAAAACTGGGATAGCGGTCAATATTTTACGACGACAAATCGTTGCTTTTTTTGTTGGCGTTGTAAAATATTGGCACCTTTCACGATACAAACAACGTTTGTGTCGTGAAAGGTATATTCTGCGACGCCAGATCAATCAAAAACAACAGAGCAGAATTCCCTGCCGCGTCGTTAATTTTGGCTACTGCAAGATGTACCCCAACGGATCAACTGGAATTCCGTCTAAGCGCACTTCAAAGTGCAAATGAGGACCGGTGGAAAATCCAGTGTTGCCCGAAAGTCCGATGACGTCTCCCCTGCCCACGAAATCATCGGGCTTGACGTTGATCTGCGACAAGTGAGCGTACAAGGTGGCGATGCCGTTGCCGTGTACAACCATAATATAATTGCCATACATCCGTCCTGTTTTGGCGAAAGCCACATAACCTGGAGCGGCGGCGCGGACCGCTGTGCCGCTGGGCACGGCTAAGTCGAGCCCAGAGTGCTCGAAAAGATTGCGGAAAGGATAAGTTGGGTCGCGGAATAAAGTGGTGATGACAAAATTGGAGACAGGCCAGTTGATGATCGGCACCCCAGCCGCGTAATCATCAGAGTCCATGATCTTCTGATCAATCTCGCGCTGGAGTGTTTGCAGTTGCGAGTCAATGTAGGATTGCTCCTGCTTCAACTCGCGGACCAACTGCTGATATTGCGACTCACTAGATTGGGTCTGGGCCAGCAAAACTTCTTTAGAACTGATCGAGCCTTCCAGTTGCTCCTGCCTGCTGGTCAGATCATCTTCTAGAGCGACCAGCATTTCCAGCTTGGCACTTTTGCTGGTTTTTTTAGTTTCCATGTCCTCCTTGACTTGCTTGGTCTCGTCAAGAATTTGGCGTAGATTGCTATTGACTTCTTCCAGTTGGCTTAGTTCATCAAATAAATCAGAAAAATTATTGTTGCTGAAGACGATTTCCAGCATTCCCACGTCATCGCTTTGCTGCATTTGGCGCAAAACCGTCGCCAGCATCTCCCGTTGTCGCTGCACTGTTTTAGCTTCACTTTGAATTTGTAAATCCAGGACTCGGACTTCGGCTTCGGTGTTATCCAGTTCTAGCTCAATGACTTGAATATCAAGCTCAAGCCCAGCGACTTCATTGTCGATAATAGCTAGATCATTGTTAAGCGAACGAGCTTCGGCTTGTTTTTGACGGATGACATCGTGGTATTTTTCCATCCGACTTTCCAGCTCGTCCAGACGCGCCTGGCGAGCGGTAATTTCATCGGTCAAGGCGTTGACCTCTTCTGCCGCAGACTCCTCTGCCCGAATCGGAACCGAAACCAAACTCACTCCCGCAAGTGTCAGGATAAGGAGCCAAAGATAAGTTGTGAAATTCCTCCGCATGTTTTTATCCTATTTTTTTGATGGCAAAGTCGATGCGTCGCAAAACCTCATCTTTCCCCAAGGCGTAAGCCATTTCAAACGGGCTTGGCGATTGGGCTTGGCCGGATAATGCTACCCTGAGCGGCCAAAGGACGTTACCGTTTTGCAAGCCGTTCTCTGCAATAAGGGCTTTAATTTTCATATCCAAGGTTTTGATGGTGAACTCGCTGGCCTCCGTGGCCTCCAAAACAGCACTTACAACTTGTAAATTTGCCTTGGCATCTGCGGCATCAGCTTTCTTCCACACTAGCAATGCTTGGTCGTATGGAACCAATTTGACGTATAGGTCTACCTTTTCGACGATGTCTGCCAGAGTAGTAAGCCTTTCCTTCTCAACCGCGACAACTCTCTTTAGCAATTCTGCCTCAACCGATTTCTCCGCCTTATCCAAAAATGGCTGACACAATTCCACCAACTCGTCCGTCGATTTCTGGCGGATGTAAATTTCGTTCATCCATTTTAGTTTGTCGAAATTGACCACCGCACCCGAGGGATTGACTTTGGAAAGATCAAACAGGTCAATCATCTCGGCCATGGTGTAGATTTCCTGGTCTCCTTTTGGATTATAGCCCAAAAGACACAAAAAGTTGAGCAGAGCTTCGGGCAAGTAGCCTTTGGCCAAAAAATCTTCGGCCGCCACATCGCCTTGGCGTTTGGAAAGTTTTGAGTGGTCAGCGTTCAACAACAGCGGGCAATGCGCAAACTCCGGCATTTTCCAGCCGAGCATTTGATAGAGCAAAACGTGTTTGGTCGTTGACGAGATCCACTCTTCCCCGCGAATGACATGAGTAATTTCCATCAGATGATCATCGACGACGTTGGCCATGTGATAGGTCGGATAGCCGTCAGATTTTAGTAAAATTTGGTCGTCAACTTCAGCGTTGTTGATTGTGATTTTACCGCGAATTATGTCAACGAACGACGTCTCCCCTTCCGGTACCTTCAGACGAACGACCCTCGAATGATTTCTCTCCAAGTTTTGTCTTATTTCTTCGCTTGTCAAAGCCAGACAACGGCGGTTGTACTTCGTCGGTAACTTGAGCGCTTGTTGTTCCGTCCGTTGTGCCTCCAGTTCCTCGGGAGCGCAAAAACAATAATAAGCGTGGCCACTGGCAAGCAATTGTTCGACAAACGGTTTGTAGGTTTCCAGACGCATCGACTGGATGTAAGGGCCGAAGTCGCCGATCTGTTCAATCTGACCATTCATTAGCATTGGGCCTTCGTCGTAATGCATTCCGACGTTGTGCAAAAGCCTGATCATCGCTTCAACGCCACCTTCGACCATGCGCTCGCGATCAGTGTCTTCGACGCGTAAAATATACGTTCCGCCATGTTTTTTGGCGAACAAATAGTTATATAAAGCGGTGCGGAGGTTACCAATGTGCCAGAATCCTGTTGGTGATGGCGCAGAACGTACTCGAATCATAGAGACCTTATTTTATCCCAAACGACGACTAAAGGAAAGACCACCACGGCGTTGAAAATGCGGCCGATACGCTTGGGTTGTTGATAGAGCCGATAAAGCCATTCAAAGCCGAGGCGACGCATCCACTTTGGAGCGCGTTTGACGTTGCCGGAGATGTAGTCCAGCGCTCCCCCGACGCCAATAGCAATTTTAACGCCCGGCCATTCTTCTGCCATTGAACAAATAAATTGTTCCTGTTTTGGATGACCCAAGGCCACCGCGAGAATATCTGGAGCAAAATCGCAGTCGACGTTGGGACCGCCCCATGTGGCGGTCCTTGCCAGATCAACAACTCCCGGATCCAATCCCTTCACATCAAGCCCAACAAACACCTTTCTCATCACCCCCGCCGCCTTTTCTGCCACTCCAGCACCAGCCCCATAAAACAGCACTGACTTCCCTTCCTCCGTGGCGATTTTGCAAAGCAAAAGAAGGACCTCAACCCCTGGTACACGATTTTCAATTTTTTGAGCAACTTTTGTGTTCAACTCCTGATGACTTTTGGTTTTCAAAAAACGCAAAAATCGACTGGCAAAGAGGACGCTGACTCCATCGGCGATATTGAGATCTCCGCTGTTTAAGCAAGCCCTGAAATTCTGATCACGATGCGCCTCCAAAATTATCTCGGCGTTTGGCGTAAAAACTTTGTGCAGTCGATCCTCGGCCAAAAAAGACTTGAGTTTTAGCTCAAGTTCGCCTTTTTTTACGGCATCTACCCGAACACCGAGGATAAACGGCATAGCCTATTGATTTTATCATATCCCCGACACTAAGTGACGAGGGATAGATTTTAGACAATTTTTTGGCTAATTTTAGCTACGGATTTCGTGGGTGGCTGTTGCATTTACGTAATAAAGATTTGGTCTTTTTTCGCGCTGATTGTTACGCTTTGCCCCTCGACGATTTCCCCTTTGATGATTTTCAATGCCAACTCGTCGAGAATTTCGTGTTGAATGACGCGCTTGAGTGGACGAGCGCCGTAGGATGGGTTGTAGCCTTTTTTGGCCAGGAGTTTTTTGGCCGCCTCGTCGATCGTCACCGCGATGCGGCGCTGATCTTTTAGACGCTGAATGACCAGCTTCATTTGCAACTCCACAATCTCGCCCATCTGCTTTTCAGCTAATGAGTCAAAGATGATGATGTCGTCGACGCGATTCAAAAACTCCGGGCGGAAATGATCTTTGAGCAGTTCCATCACTCGCTCGTCAATCTCTTGGCGTTCCTTGACTTTGGAGCCGTTGCCGTCGTCAAAGCCGATCGATTTGTGCGTGGCCATGTTCAAAATAACATCGGAGCCGATATTCGACGTCATAATGATGATGGCGTTTTTGAAATTGATTTTGCGGCCCTTGGAGTCGGTGAGATGGCCATCGTCAAAGACTTGCAGAAGCAAATTGAAAACGTCTGGATGCGCTTTTTCGATTTCATCAAACAGCACAACGGAATACGGACGGCGTCGAACGCGCTCGGTCAACTGGCCGCCTTCATCGTAACCAACATAGCCTGGTGGCGAGCCAATGATTTTGCTGACCGCGTGTTTTTCCATGAACTCCGACATATCCATGCGGATTAAAGAGTTCTGATCATTGAACATGAATTCAGCCAAGGCACGGGCCAACTCGGTTTTCCCAACGCCAGTCGGCCCCATGAAGATAAACGAGCCGATTGGTTTGCCTTCTTCGGAAATGCCGGCTCGTGAACGGCGCAAGGCATTGGAAATAGCGGTGATGGCCTTTTTTTGACCGATTACGCGATGGCCGAGCTCGTCCTCCATGCGCGCCAGTTTGGTTTGTTCAGATTCGAGCATCTTGGCTGTGGGCACGCCGGTCCAGCGTGAAACAACCGCGGCGATGTCTTCGGCGCTGACGATCTCTTTCAAAATTCCGCGCTGGCGCTGCAAGTTGTGCAGAGCTTTTTCAGCGGCGACTAATTTTTTCTCTTCTGCCGGAATCTCGGCGTAACGAATTTGCGCCACCCGCTCCAAATCACCTTTGCGTTCTTCGATTTCCGATTGCGCTTTCATTTCATCAATCTGCTTTTTGATCTGGCGAAGTTCGGTAATTTTTTCTTTTTCGTTTTTCCACTTGGTTTCCAAACCGTCGACTTGCTCCTTAAAATCGGCGATTTCTTTTTCCAGCTCTTTGAGGCGATCCTTTGAGGCGCTATCTTCTTCCTTAAGCAAAGCCTGGCGTTCAATTTCATGGCGGGTCAATGAGCGTTTCATCGTGTCCAATTCCTCCGGCATGGAGTCGATTTGCAATCGCAAGGCGGAGCCAGCTTCGTCGACTAAGTCGATCGCTTTGTCCGGCAGTTGACGTTCGGTCACATACCGAGCCGACAATTCAGCGGCGGCGATAATCGCGCCATCAGTGATGCGCACGCCGTGATGCAGTTCATACTTTTCCTTGATGCCGCGCAAAATGGCGATAGTGTCTTCGACGGTTGGTTCCTCAACCAGCACTGGCTGAAAGCGACGCTCCAGGGCCGGATCTTTTTCAATATATTTTTGATATTCCTTGAGCGTGGTGGCGCCAATGCAGTGCAATTCGCCGCGAGCTAAAGCCGGTTTCAACATATTGCTGGCGTCGAGCGAGCCGCCTTCGGTGGTACCGGCGCCGACCAGCGTGTGCAGTTCATCAATAAACAATATAAATTTGCCGGCCGCCGCTTCCATCTCTCTGAGCATGGCTTTCAAACGATCTTCAAACTCGCCACGATATTTAGTGCCAGCGACCATTGAGCCGATATCCAAAGCCACCAGTTCCTTGTCTTGCAACGAATCCGGCACATCGCGCGCGCCGATGCGCTGGGCCAGTCCTTCGA
>JBBTSK010000012.1:0-1609 GCA_038078795.1 Patescibacteria group bacterium | reverse complement strand
TTGGGAGGCATCGGTGGGTTTGGATTTTTAGTTTTTTTCCTGTTGATTAAACTGGCCCCTTATCGCGCCGCCCGCTTCACGACATTTTTGCATCCGGAACTTGATCCTCAAGGGATCGGTTATCACATCAACCAAGCGCTCTTGGCGATCGGCTCTGGCGGATTTTTTGGTCTTGGCTATGGCTTGTCCCGACAGAAGTTTGCTTACTTGCCAGAGGTTGTTGGTGATTCCATCTTCGCGGTCATTGCCGAAGAGATGGGCTTCGTCATCGCCGTAGGACTGCTGGCCTTGTTCGTGGCATTTGTTTGGCGTGGACTTAAAATCGCCGCCGCTTCTGCGGATTCCTACAGCAAGTATTTGTGCGTCGGCATAATTTCGTGGATTGCCATCCAAGCTTTTGTCAATATCGGTTCCATGACTTCCATTTTGCCGATGACCGGCGTCACCTTGCCGTTTGTCAGCTATGGCGGAACGTCGCTGGCAGTGGGTTTGTGCGGAGTGGGAGTGATTTTGAGCGTGTCAAGGCATTTAAAGAAAGAAGTATGAAAATAATGATGACCGGCGGCGGTACGTTGGGACCGGTCACGCCGCTCCTGGCAGTGATCGAGGCTTGGCGTCGGCAAGATCCGACGGCGTTATTCGTTTGGGTAGGAACAAAAAGCGGTCATGAACGCGATGTGATTGCCAAGCAACTGATCCCGTTTCATGGCCTGCGCGCGCCGAAACTTGATCGCCACGCTCCGCTTAAATGGGCTTTGATTCCGTTTCAGCTTTTGTGGGCGATGAAGATTGCCGTTGATCTTATTCGTCTGGAGCGGCCAGATGTAGTTGTGACGGCCGGCGGCTATGTCAGCTTGCCGCTTGTTTGGACAGCGCGCTTGTTGGGGATTCCGGTTTGGGTGCATCAACAAGACGTCCGCGCTGGTTTGGCCAATTTGTTGATGGCGCCGGCGGCCAGTAAAGTCTCGGTGGCTTGGATAAAAACCATGCGCAAATTTCCTGCCAGCAAAACAATCCACGTTGGCAATCCAGTTCGGCCATCCATTAGCGGCGGATCGAGAGTCAAAGCGGTCGCGCGTTTTGGACTAGATTTGCTAAAACCGACAGTGCTCATTCTTGGCGGCGGGACAGGATCAATGTGGCTGAACGAGACGATCGCGCGTTTAGCGCCCGACCTCGTTCACCGAGCGAATATTTTACATCTGACTGGAAAAGGGAAACGCTCGCCAGCGGACGAGGTGGCTGGGTACACCGTAGTTGATCTCATCGTCGACGGCATGGCTGACGTCTACGCCCTGGCTGACGTCGTCGTTTGTCGTGCTGGCATGGGCACCATCTCTGAACTTTCCGCCTTGCGCAAACCAGCGATCATTATTCCTATTCCAGCCTCGCATCAAGAAGACAACACCGCGGTTTTGGCTGAACTGGACGCGGCAGTGATCATGGATCAGCCGGCCACTACGCCGCAAATTCTTTTGCAGACAATCAATGGTTTGCTTGATGACGAAGATAGTCGTCATAAACTTGGCCTCCGTTTGCGTGCCGCCTTGCCCACCGACGGAGTGGCGGAACGATTCTACATTCTGCGCGATCCCGGTTTCTGCGGATC
>JBBTSK010000011.1:0-4125 GCA_038078795.1 Patescibacteria group bacterium | reverse complement strand
TAAGCGTGGAGAGTGATTGGGAGACTCTGCGTCTGGACATTGTCGGAGGCTTAGAGAATTCCATGCCGGTGCCGATTGAAGGGCCGATTCTTGAAGCTAAAGACCGCCGCCATGCTTTGATCGCCGACGTGCATACTGGTCAAGATTCAAGCTATCCGGCGCGCATTTTGTATGAAGCCACCGGCGTGCCTTACGTCATTTTGGCCGCGGTCAGCGACGCCAACGGCCCGCGTTTGACTATTGGCTTCACTTCCTCGCACTACGAGTTCACCGAATTGTACGGCGGTCAACGCCAGACCGATGAAAAATGGCAAGAAAACTTTTACATCGGCGATGACCCTTACGATGCGTACAACTACACCGATCCCGCCACTTGGCCAGAAGAAAATTCCTGGTACGCGCCGTTGTTTGACTTGAGTCAATGAAGCGACGAATTTCACAACAGACACTGTTCATCGCGACCGTGGTCATTATAGTCGTGACGACGTTTGACTTTGACAACTATCAGACGGCCGTCACAAAGGTGTCAAGTGAAATTGCGGTCTACCAAAATCCTTATGATGATCCGCAGGAAGTCATGCAAGGGATTTATCTTGCCGATCAAAATTTTCCATCGACGGCCGAGATTGGCGCGGTCCTCGCGCCCCGCTTTGTGATCGTCCCGCATCACCTAACCGCCGCCGAGACGATCGCTACCGGTATCAAAGCGCTTCAAGGGCAGTCGTTCAAAAAAATTGCCCTTCTTTCTCCTGATCATTTTTTTCAGTGCTTGACTCTGCTGTGCACCACGCGCGGTGAGTATCAAACTTTATTTGGGACGGTGGAGAGTTCGTCTGATGCGGTCGATCAGCTGTTGACGTCCGACCTCGTCAGTGACGCTCCAGAGTTGTTCAAAGAAGAGCATGGCATTTTCGCCGTGCTCCCATTTATCCGTTATTACTTGCCGACGGTTGAAGTCACGCCGCTGGTTTACTCACAGACTCCGCCGTGGAAAGCCAAGCGGGAAGAGGTGCTGGATTTGCTCGATCAAGTCATTGACGAACAAACGATCCTCGTCGTCAGCTCAGACTTTTCGCATTACTTGTCACTCGACCAAGCCGACCAACAGGACGCGCTGACAGAGTCTGTCTTGCTGACCAGCGATCTTGACGGCATTGCCCAACTCAAAAACCCCGATCAAAGCGACTGCCCCAACTGCCTCTGGCTCATCTCGGCATTGGCACAGCGACGCGGCTTCGGTCAACCACAAGTCCTCTTACACACAAACTCGGCGCTGATCTTGAAAGATCCAAACGCCGAGTCGACCACCAGTCACTACGCGATTATTTTTGAATAACTATTTCGCCGCTTGTTCTTTTTCACGCAACTGCATTTCGGCTGTCTGTCGGGCCGCGGCCAGCTGTTCTTCATAGCGTCGGCGGTTGCCAGGCATCATGTTGGGATTTTTTGTAAGGATCTCGCGCAATCGGCGTACTTCTTTGTCTTGTTCGACCATTGCTCGTTGGCGTAGTATATCTCGTTCCGATTCCTTGATGGCCATGGACACCGACTTGCGTTCACCGCGCTCGTTGTCGTAGTCGGTCAGTCTTGGTGCTTCGACTAGCTTTGGTTTAGGTGTGAACCATTGGCGTACGGCACCGAAAAATCCGCGCAATCCTTGTCGTGCCTCAAAATGTCTTTGTTCTTCAGCGGTTGGTCGGAGTTCGAGGATTTTGGCTGGTGTTGGTGCGGTTTTTTGAGTTGGCTCTCGTCTGGCAAAACGCATCGTTGTTTCGGCGCTCATTTTGCCGGGCGCTACGAAGTCATTATCCGCTCCAGGTTTCGCTTTTGCTTCCACCAGCCGTCGTTGCAAAACCGTTAGCTCCGCTTTGGCGGCGTTGAGTTCATCGATGGCCGCTTCTGAACGACGATTGAAGGCGTCTTTATCTTCATCTTTCATCGGTTCCATTTCTTCAAACTCGCGTTCTAAGTCTTCAATATCCAGTTTTAATTTATTCTCGCGCTCGGCGGGTTTCATTCCGGCGTCAAACCAAGCTTGGACTTTGAGCTCGGCTTCAGTCATGTGGCGCGCGTGATCCTCGGCATTTTTGGCTTGCACTTCCGCTTGAGTGAGTCTCGGGGCCTCTGGCATGATGATGGTCGGCCTGGCATGGTGTTCAGCCAATGTTTTGCCGCCAAAAAATTCTTTTTCTGCCTTGGACGTGTCTGAACTATGTGGAAGCTCTTTGTTCATAGCAAGATCATTAGTTTTGCTTCATGGTAACAGAAAGCCATAAAAGATACGATCCCGTCCAGGCTAAAGGCGCCGGGACGGGATGATCTGTCATTTCCAGTTTTATTTTGTTGCTGACACTATTGCCTTGAATACTTGTGGTTGCTCGGCGGCGATGGTGGAAAGAATTTTGCGATCCAGTTCAATGCCGGCCACTTTCAATGCGTTGATAAGCTTGCTGTAGGTGGTGCCTTCTTCCCGAGCGGCGGCGTTGATGCGAATCGACCAAACTTGGCGCGCTCCCCGCTTTTTCAAACGGCGGCTCTTATAGGCATTGACTCCGGCTTTCAAAAAAGCGACTCTGGCCAGACGCAATTTGGTGTTGCGTTTGTTCATGAACCCTTTGGTGTGGGCGAGCAGGTTGCGGCGCTTTTTGGCGTGCAACATCCCGCGTTTTACTCTTGCCATATTAGGTTTTATTTTCGTTTACCAATTTTTGAAAAGAAACCACGGTCACGTCACGGCGCTTGTTGCGAGTGACTTTGCCAGTGTCGCGAGTGTTGAAATGGTCCTGGCCAGCTTTGCGCTTGAGGATCTTGCCATTTTTGGTCACTTTGACTCTCTTCGCCAGGGCTTTGTAAGTTTTATTGGACATATATTCTTGAAGCGTGAATCGTTGGAAAACTACACTAATTGCTGGTAACTGTCAATATAATTTCGGGATCTCCTGAAAAACGGATGGATTTTCGTTGAACGGGCTGTCGATCCCCACGAGACGTAGGCACTTCTACGTTGAGTGGGATCGACGGGTGCCTGTGAAACGAAAAGACGCCGTTTTGCAGAGATCCCTACTGTCTAGCAACTATCATTGTCAACCTGCCTCCTTGGGCGCTAAATGGCTGCTCCACGCGCACTGGGTATTTTTCTTTGACCGCCTCGACAAACCGGGTCATCACCTGCCGCCCCAAATCCGCGTGGGCCTTTTCCCGACCGCGCAGAACCATCTCTAACTTCAGTTTGTCTCCGCGCTCCAAAAATTTAAACGCTTGCTCTCGGCGCACGTCAAAGTCGTGTGGTCCAATGCGCACAGTCAGCCGAATCCCTTTGACTTCCACTTCTTTGCTTTGCGCTTTGGCTTTGCGCGCTTCTTTTTCCTTTTGATATTTGAAAGCTCCGTAGTCGATGAAGCGGCAAACCGGCGGCTCGGCTTTAGGAGAGACTTCTACCAAGTCAAAATTAGCGGTTTGAGCTTGGATGATAGCTTCGGAAGTTGGCATCACTCCCAGGGCTTCTCCGGCGGTGCCGATAACCCGCACCTCCGGGGATGTGATCTCCTCGTTGGTACGATATGTTGGCACGTCGTATTTTGGTTTTCTGACCCTGTGTCGATGAATGCGCATTGTCGTGTTGCAGAACGCTCAAATCTGAGCGTTCTGTTATTAATCGTCTTAAGTGGTGGAGATGGCGGGAATTGAACCCGCGTGCGAACGCCATCCCCAAACGTTTCTCCAAGCTCAGTTCCGCTGAATACTCTTGATAAATAAGGCGGAACAAAAGTCATCAAGAGATTCCCATTTAGCCTGTCGACACACCCAACGGGAGAACGGCGTGTCCGAGTCTCAAATATAACACCTCTGATCCACTATGAGACATCGTGGAAGAGATGCCGGCCGAAGCTTTAGGCGAAAGCCGGAGCAAAGGAAGGCATAACGATCGCCTTGCCTTTGGAAATGAAGTTGGCAGTTGTCTTCTTGCACGCAGTATTTACGAGGTGACGTACGTCCTCGGCTTGCACGTTTGGAAAAGGATGTCCGTCGATACCGATCATCCCCTTATTCTTTGGTGAGTCGATCGCGTTCGCGTTTGAATTCGCGCGTTTTGATCGTTTACCGTTTTTCAAACTTGCGTTTTCC
>JBBTSK010000010.1:0-5517 GCA_038078795.1 Patescibacteria group bacterium | reverse complement strand
GCCGGAACGAATAACTTCTCGCACCGTAGCCGGAAAGAGTGGATCCAAATTGCCGCCGCGTTGAGGCACGTAACCGATTTCGCGGCGCACGCGGGTGTCAGTTACCGGACGGCCGTCAATTTCAATTGTCCCGTGGGTTGGCTTAGCAAGCCCTAACAGCAGACGCAGTAAGGTGGTTTTGCCGCCGCCGTTTGGCCCGATCACGCCGACGTAATCACCGTCTTTTATTTCAAACGAAAACTCATGGATGATATTTTCTCCATTGCGCGCGAAGCTTAGGTGATGGGCTTTTATTGACACAGCATTCCAGTTTTCAGGTTAGTCAAATTTTCTCGCATGATCGACAGATAGTTTTTTCCCGCGGCGATGTCTTCGTTAGTCAGACCTTCAATCGGATTTAAGACCAGCGTTTGCGCGCCGATCTCATCGGCAATCGTTTGCGCTAGTTTGGGACTGACCAAGGTCTCAAAGTAAATATACTTGATATTTTTTTCTTTAGCGAGTTCGGCGATGGCGGAAAGTCTGCCTGCCGACGGTTCTTCTTCTGGCGAAAGGCCGGTGATTGGAATAACGTCAAATTGATATTCGTTGGCAAGGTAGGTGAAGGCCGCGTGAGGAGTTACCACAACGCGGTTGTCGCAACGCGTCAGGCCGGCGCGATAGTCCGCGTCTAATTGTGATAGCTGTTGACTGTAAGCGGCGGCATTATTGGTGAACGTCTCGGCGCGCGTCGGATCGATAGCTGAAAGCATATCACGGATGGCGTTGACTGCCTGGATAGCAATCGCCGGATCGAGCCAGAAATGTGGGTCATCGTAGCGAGAGTCGACCATGGCGGACATTTTTACGCTGATGACGCCTTTGGCCGCGACTTCCGGAGCAATCGCCTCTGCCCAGACGTCAAGGCCGTCGCCGTTCCAAAGAAATACGTCGGCGCCGTAGATTGCGGTGATGGCGCGAGAAGTTGGCTGGTACTCGTGCGGTTCAATGCCGCCCTGAGTGATCGTGCCGACGGTAATCAAATCGCCTCCCACTTGGCGGGCGAATTCGGCAAGCGGATAAAAGCTGGCTTCGACGATCAGAGAGTCGGAGTCTAGTAAGGACGGGGCAGAGGAAGGGGTCAGCGTTAGTAAAAGAACGGCGACGATCAGCGCGGCGAAGCCGGTGATGGCTAAAGGCATTTTAGGCATAGGCCGCGGAAGATGAGTTGATGAGAAATAATTTTTGCTTTAGGTACTTCGGCGGTGGGGTTGGGGCAGGGGACGCATTTGTAACTTTTGCAGGAGACGCACTCCAGATGATCGTGGTGGCCGCGGTCGGTGCGTTCATAGAAGGTTTCGCCGTGGCTGTCGAATGCTTCTGTCAGGAAGCCGACTTCTTTTAGTTGAGAGAGGGCGCGGTGCAGAGTGGATTGATTGCCCCAGCGTGGGCCTAGTTTGTCCAGGAGTTGTTGGGCAGTGAAGGGTCGGTCGGAGGTGATGGATTTGATAAGTGCGTGCTTTTGTTTGGTGTTGCGCAGGCCACATTCGAGGAGGAGTTCCTCGATGTCGCAGTAGTGTGAGTCATCCATAAGGGATAGGGTGTTCCTTATTGCAAGTGACTTGCAATAACTTTTGTTCATAAACTCGTTCCGGAATCTGCAATACCTACTTAAAGTCTTATTCCGACTTTTCAGGACTTTTACAGCAATTTCAGACGAAAAGCCGACGAATCAGAGCATTGTTGATACAGACGAATTATAAGCAATCGACAAAGTTATTGCAAGTCACTTGCAATAAGGAAGGGAAAGCAGAGGCCCCGTCTGGAGCAAGGCTCACAGACGGGGTTTATTTAGTGGTGAGAAGTCTGGCTCGAGTAGGCCAGGTAGTTTGCAAAGCGCTGGCGCATGGTTTCCCGATCTTCCCCCGAGAGGGTTTCTTCGATCGGATCACCGTCGAAGCGTTCCCAAACAGGTTCGTCCATGCCCGATGCCACGAGTCGTGCCTGATGCCAACGGTTGCCGCGGTGAAGCAGACGCAGGTCGTCAGCGTGCCAGCAGAACTGGTCTTCTTGGTTGTTCCTGCTAGCCACCTCTTTGTAGTAGGCCTCGATGGTGACAGGCGACCGCCGTTCTCCCAAAAGGCTCGGAGAGTTGCTGGATATGCCCATCAGCTCAAGCACCGTACCATAGAGATCCATGGTGTTGACTTGGCCCGCATCGATTTGTCCGCGTCCTCCCGGAAGGAGAATATAAAACGGAACGTGGTTGCCGCCGACGGTGACGTTGTGCACGTGGTAAGCCTTGTTGTCTTCACCGAAGGCGTCGCCGTGGTCGGAGAGGAAGATGACCGCGGTTTTGCCGTCAGCCATCAACTCCTCCACAAAGGCGTCGATAGCCGAGGCGATGTGCTGGAAGCCCATCCGCGCCCGCTCCCGCAAAACAGCCAGCATCTCCGGCGAGATCGTCATGTGGTCGGTATGCAACCAGGTTTCGCTGACCAGGTGGTAGAGAGCCAGCAGTTCGTCGAGCTTGCCGAGGCCTTCCGAGAGGAAGCTGAGCGAGTCGCTGATGTGGTAGGGAAAGTGGGTTTCCATCAGGTTGATGGAGATGAACCGCTTGCCGCTCTGGCGCTGCCGTTTCAGCGTTTCGATCATCACGTCTTTGTGGGTGTTGCGAAGCCAGGCTTTGCCTGCATTGGCCTTTGACTCCAAGGCGATGAAGTTGCGCTTGGCGATCGTTTCGCGCACTCGTTGCCAGTCGAGGGCGTAAAAGAGCAGGTCGATCGGGCTCCAGGGCATGCGGTCGAAGGCTTGGATGACTTCCTCGAAGCCACGGCGCAATCCCCAGGCGGGAATTGCCGGAACGCCGTTGGCGGTGATGAGCGTTGTTTTCCATCCCGCCGCGCTGGCTTGCTCGGCCAGCGTTTGCTGTTCGGCGGAAAGTTTGCGCCAGCGAACGTCCAGCCCGTGCTCGTTCGGCGGAAGACCGGTAGACAAAGATCCGTAGACCGCGCCGGTCCAACAGCCTGGCGAGTAAGCGCGAGAGAAGTCGATGGCGTGGCGTCGGATGAACGGCAGAGGCGCGCTTTGCTCCGCGTCCCGCCGCAGGGAATCAGCGACGATGACGACAACAGTGTCGACCGAATTGATTGGCATGGATACCTCGTGTGTTTGGGTGTCGAAACGGTAGTCCCAATGACGCCTTTAGTCAACGGGGTAGTGGAGGCTTTGGATGAACCCGCCAGCCTGAATTTCCCACAACGTTTTGTAGATACCCACTTTTTTTGTAAGGTTTGAATGAGTCCCTTGATCAACAACTTTTCCTCCGCTGACCACGACAATTCTGTCCATTTTCAAAATCGTTGACAAACGATGAGCGATGACAATCGTTGTTTTATTTTTCATCAGCTCCGACAAAGCCGATTGAATCAACTGTTCCGACGCCGAGTCTAAACTCGAGGTGGCTTCGTCCAAAATTAAAATCGGCGCGTCTTTCAAAATGGCGCGGGCAATGGCCACGCGTTGACGCTCGCCGCCGGAAAGTTTAATCCCGCGTTCGCCGACGAAGGTGTTGTAGCCGTCGGGAAGTTGGGAGATGAACTCGTGGCAGTGCGCTTTGGTGGCCGCGGAGATAACCTCTTTGTCCGTTGCCTCGCGTCGACCGTAGCGGATGTTGTCCATCAAACTGCGGTGAAACAAAACCGGATCTTGCGGCACCATGGCGATGGCGTCGCGCAGAGAATCCTGGGTGATTTTTTTTATGTCTTGATTGTCGATGATGATTTTGCCTTTTTGAATATCATGGAAGCGCAGAATCAATTTGACCACCGTCGATTTGCCCGCCCCTGACGGCCCGACCAAAGCCACTTTCTCTTTTGATTTGACGGTCAGATTAAATCCATCCAGTACTAGTCGCGCTTTGCCATAACGAAAGAAGACGTTTCTGAAAGTGATGACGCCCTTCTTGACCTTGATCTCCTTAGCCCCGCGGCGATCGCGAATCTCATGCGGCGTGTGCATGATTTCGACCATCTCCTTGGCGTTGGCGGTCGCTTCATAACAGCGGCGAATGGTGCGTCCCATATCCCAAACGTGCATGAAGACCGAGATCAGGTAACTCTGCAGCAAGGCGAAGTCGCCGATCGTTAATAATCCTTGTTGCCAAAAACGCACGGCGGCCAGCAAGACGGAAATTTCCAGGATGATCATCAGGAGCCACTGGATGGCTTCATTGCCCGCGCCCAGCCTCCACGATTTGACTATCGCGACTCTCCAGCGTTCGATCGTCGCTCGGAAGATATTCAATTCGTGGTCGCTGCCGGAAAAAAGTTTGATGGTGGTGTTGTTGGTGAGGGCGGCGGCGATCGCGGCGCTGGCGGCCGAATCCGCCGCTGAACGCGGTTCGTCGTATTTTATCTTCCAGACAGAAAAGCCGACGCTGGCCAACAGGTACAGGAAGACCCAAGTCAGCAAACCGACGGCGATGATCGGACTGCGCTGTGACAAGACAATGATCGAACCGATGATCAGCACCGACGTTGGGAGAAACGTCCAGTTGATGGCGTCGTTGATGGTGTCAAAAGCGTCCGAAAGGCGTTTGATTCTTCTGGTGAGGGAGCCGACGAAATTGTTGGTGAAAAAGGTGTAGGAATGTCCGTTCAAAGAGGCGAAGGCGTTTTGCTCCAGCCGTGACATGACTTTGGGAGTTAGGTTCACGCTCAACATATCCGACGTCGATTTGAACAACCATTGAATCAAATGGATGCCGACGATGATGAGCAAAAATCCGCGCAGGGAGGCGGCGGTTTCCGCGTTGACGCCGCCGCTGGCAAGCAGATCGAAGAATTTTTTGTAGAAGAGAGGAGCGATGATTGCCACGACTTGCGAGGCAGTGATCAATGTCAAAATAAAGCCATACATCAGGCGGTATGGTTTCAGGTGGGCAAAAAATACACGAAAGACGTCGCGTGTTGTAGTCATATCCTCCTTTTGGCACAAAGTATAACACAAAAACGAGGCTCGGTGGCCTCGTTTTCCCGACAGCTTATTCGTTGCCGGCTTTTTTGCGGGAAACCGCGTCGAGATGCAATTTGCGAATGCGTAAACTTTTGGGAGTGACTTCGAGCAATTCGTCTTCACCCAAGTATTCCAACGACGTTTCCAGCGTCATCACCCGCGGCACCACAATAACCACGGATGAACCGTCACCCTTACTGCGCATGTTGGAGAGTTTCTTTTCTTTGCAAGGATTGACTTCCATGTCTTCGGCTTTGGCGGTTTGGCCAATGACCATGCCGGCATAGACTTCCACTCCGGTACCCACGAACAAATCGCCGCGTTCTTGTAAATTGGTCAGAGCGTAGCCCATGGTTTGGCCGGCCTCCATGGAGATGAGCGAGCCGTGGGGATTAGTGGCAATTTCACCGATAGTTGGTCGATAGCCCAAGAGCAAGGTGTTTAAAATGCCTTGGCCTTTAGTGTCGGTCAAGAATTCACTGCGATAGCCAATGAGGCCGCGAGTGGGGATTTCAAATTCAA
>JBBTSK010000009.1:0-6622 GCA_038078795.1 Patescibacteria group bacterium | reverse complement strand
GACTACAACTGCGATGGCTCTGTGGCCTACGCGGATGTGGACGGCGACGGCGTCGCGGCCTGCGAGGACTGCGACGACACCGAAGCCGACGCCTACCCGGGCGCGACGGAGGTGTGTGACGGCATCGACAACGACTGCGATGGGTTCACGGATCCCTCGACGTCGATCGACGCCAGCATCTGGTACGAAGACGGCGACTCCGACGGCTACGGCGCTCCGACCAGCTCGACCGTGTCCTGCACCGCGCCCTCGGGCTACGTGGCGGACGCGACCGACTGTGACGACGATCAGCGCACCAGCTACCCGGGCGCCACCGAGTTCTGCAACGAGCTCGATGACGACTGCGATGGCGCGGTCGACGACAGCGCCTCCAGCGCTCCGTCCTGGTACGTCGACGACGACGGCGATGGCTACGGCGATGCCAGCACCTCGGCCGTGGACTGCACGGCGCCCTCGGGCTACGTGGCGGACGCGACCGACTGCGACGACTCGGCGAGCGTCATCAACCCCGAGGCGGTCGAAGCCTGCGCTTCGCTCGACCTCGACTGCGATGGCACTCTCGGGACGTCGGACGCGGACGCCAACTGCGACGTGCCGCTCGACTGCGCGGACAACGGTGACGGGACGGTGACGGCGACGTTCACCATCACGTCGGGCTCGACCACCGCCTGGCAGGGGACGATCGTGCCTGTGACGATCAACCTCTACTTGTGGGACATCGGATCCGTGACCTCGGCGGCCTACGCCGGCGACGATCTGGCCCACAGCCAGACCTTCGCCACCTCGAGCTTCACCCCCGAAGCCGAGGACAGCGTGGGCAACACCGAGTGGGCCAACCTCAACGCCTGGTATGTGACGAGCACCTGCACGTCGCTCTACGAGGTCGAGATCAACGCCGCCGGCAACGCCCTCAACTTCGAGTACGTCGGCCCCTAAGCCGAATTAGTCCCTGACTCTCAGACGTCCGCCCTGGTCTTCCATGGGCGGCGTCTTTCCTTTTTATGCTACAATATCTGCATTATGTTGAACCTGCGCCAAGCCTATCGCCAAAGCGACGAACACTTGCCGCTGATTCTTTTTTGCACGGTCGCCATTTTGACGCTTAGCATTCTGGGCATTGTTTTTTTCTCGCCACTTTCCGTCCTCGGCATTCTCATCGCCATCTTTTTTTTCGTGCTGACCATCGTCAGCCCGCTCTCCGCTCTGACTTTTCTGGCGGTCTACTTGCCGCTTGAACCGTTCCTCTTGAAATGGATTCCCGACGACATTTATCTCTACGCCCGCTTTTTTTCCGAGGCACTTATTTATCTCATCTTTGCCGTGGCCCTTATTCGCCTGGTGCTTTCCGGCGAGCGTTTGCGTACGACGCCGCTTACTTTTCCCTTCGTGCTTTTTTTGGTTGTGCTTGGCGCCTCGGCGATCATCAACTTGGTCGATCCAACGATCGCCTTGTTTGGCATCCGTTCGATTGTCCGTTTTATTTTGGTCTTTTTTGCCGTCATCATGTTGCGTCCAAGCAAAGAATATATTCGTCGGCTGACGATCATCTTGTTTGCCGTGGTGGCTATGGAAGCGGGGATTGGTCTGATGCAAGCGGTCTCCGGCTCGTCGCTCGACAGTTTTCTCTTGCCGTCAGACACACGCGTCTTTGGTGAATTCCAACTGACAGAAGGGACGGTTCAATTTTGGGATCCGGGCAGTCGCATTTTCGCTACCCTCGGGCGTTATGACCGCCTGGGTACGTTTCTTGGATTCTTCCTTATCATCGGCGTTGGTTTTTTGTATGAAAAATATATTCGCCGCGAGCGCAAAGAATTGTGGGCTTTATTTTTGCTTGGTATACCGGCTTTGGCTTTGACTTACTCGCGTTCGGCTTGGTTTGGGTTTGTGCTTGGCGCGTTGTTTATCGCAATTTGGTTGAAGCGTGATCGTAAAGTGATGATCGGGCTTGGCATCGTTGGGGCGATCATCGCCGGTTATTTGGTTTATTCTGGTTTGGTGGTTAGTCGTTTGATTGACGTCCCACAGCAGACAATCGTCGAGCGTTTCTTTGAAGCATTTTCTTATGAGCGCTGGCAAGGGGAGTACTACGGCGTCGGACGGCTGTACTGGATCGTGCAAACAGTGACTACGGTTGTTCCGGCTTCGCCGTTGTTTGGCTGGGGGCCGGGCACTTATGGCGGCGGAGCGGCGATTTTGTTTCACAACACTAAAGTTTACGATCAGCTCGGCTTGCCGTTCGGCGTCTATGCCACCGAAGGCTACATCGACAATAATTGGTTTTCGCTCTGGGGAGAGACGGGTACGCTTGGCATCTTCTTTTTCTTGTGGATGTACGCGGCCATTTTTTGGTACGCGATTAGATTTGGTCGTACGACTTCGGATGGATTCACTCGCGCGCTGGCCTTTGGTTTTGCCGGCGCGATGATTGCCGTGGCCTTGAACGCCTTTTTAGCAACCTACTTTGAGGTACGTACTTTAGCGGTATACTTGTGGATGTATGCGGGATTTATCGCGGTCTTGGGAGAACAGGAAAAACTGGTATGACGTGGATTACAAATAAAATTTGGCAGTGGCCTGACGGATTAGTCTGGAAAATGACCCACGGACTGACTGTTGGTTCACGCCGCAAGAAATTCAAGACATTTATGAAAATGTTGGCGCCGACGTCGTCGACCACGATTTTGGACGTCGGCGTTTCCGGCGCGGCACGCGGCGTACGAGCGGAGAATTTTTTGGAGGAGTGGTACAAGTATCCAGAGATGATTACCGCGGTTGGCGTTGATGATCTCTCCGCTTTCAAAAAACGCTATCCACAAGTGGCTGTCGTGCAAACCGACGGAGGCAGACTGCCGTTCGATGACAAACAGTTTGATGTGGTTTTTTCCAACGCGGTGATCGAACACGTCGGCGGACGTCAAAGGCAACAGGCGTTTGTCGCTGAATGTCTGCGTGTTGGCAAGCGTGTTTTTTTGACCACACCGTCGCGGTCGTTTCCAATCGAGTCGCACACCATGTTGCCGTTTGTTCATTGGTTGCCGACCGACGCGCGCAACATCATCTATCAATCACTCGGCCGCAAAGATGAAGGGACGCCTGGTCGGTTGACGTTGCTTTCGGAGCGCTCATTGAGAAAATTATTTCCATCAAAAGTCAGAATCATCCGTCAGCGATTGCTGGGAATAACATCAGTTTTAATCGCGATAACGTAGGGGCACGGCATGCCGTGCCCGTACAGGTATGAAAATTTTACAACTCAATAAATACTACTGGCCCAAAGGGGGGGCGGATCGCTACATGCTCGAGCTGTCTGATTTGCTGACCGCGCATGGGCATGAAGTCATTCCTTTTGCCATGACGAGCGACAAGAATTTACCGAGTATTTACGCCAAGTATTTTGTTAGCCCGGTGGAGACGGGTCAAGTCGTTGGCGGTCGACAAGGTTGGCGCACCTTCTGGCGGATGCTCTATTCGTTTGAAGCGGCGAGAAAATTGCGCCAGCTGATTCAGGCAACCAAACCTGACATCGCTCACGTTCACAATATCTACACGCAAATTTCGCCGTCGGTGCTTGATGTCTTGAAAGCGGAAAAAATCCCTATCGTCCACACCATCCACGATTATGATTTGATCGCTCCGAATTATATGCTGTGGCACAATGGCCAGGTGGAAAACTTGGCTGATCGCGCGCTGATGTCGTTGGCTTTGTCGAAGTTTCACAAAAATTCTGTCAGCGCTTCGTTTGCTCAAGCCCTGACTTTCAAATTGCACACTTGGCGTGGGAGTTACCAGCGCACCGTGGATCGCTTTTTGACTTCGTCTGACGCGGTTTTACACAAGCATCTCGAGCGCGGATTCAAGCGTCAGCAGTTTTCTGTCGTGCCGTTGTTCACCGACGCTTTGAAACAAGCCCCGCGTTATGACGATGACGGTTATATTTTGTATTATGGTCGGCTGGTGCCGGAAAAAGGGGTTGATGTATTGTTGAAAGCTATGCAAGAGATGCCGGGCGTGCCGTGCAAAATTGTTGGCACCGGGCCGGAAGAAATCCAACTGCACATTGTCGGCGATCGTCTGCCGAATGTTACCTTTGAGGGCTATCAAAGTGGGCAGGCGCTATGGGACTTGGTGCGCGGGGCGCGCGCGGTGGTTGTGCCGTCGCTTTGGCCCGAAGTTTTTGGTTTGGTGGCCGTCGAGGCGATGGCCTTTGGCAAGCCGGTGATTGCCAGCCGCATTGGCGCCTTGCCAGAGATTGTTGGCGACGCTCAAACCGGTTTTTTGTGCGAACCCGGCGATGTCAACGGGTTGCGTCGAGCGATCATGCGTTTGGCTGAAGACCCTGTTTTAGCAACCTCCCTCGGCCGTGCTGGCCGTCTGCGCGCTGAACAAAAATACACCGCTGAGGTGCATTATCAAAAAATTATGGGGGTTTACAATGAAGTATTAGCTAGCTGATTTTCACTAGGACTTGTTCCAGGAGCAACAGGCGGGGGCTCGCTGACACTCTTTTCTCCGTGCTCGTCGAAAAAAGCACTCGTCAGCTACGCCTTTGCCTGTTGCTTATTTGCAAGGAGGACTTGCTCGGATCGAAATTAAACGAGCTGAACGAACGAAGGGACTGCAAAGCGAACACGAGTGAGGATCAGCGAGTTAGATTCAATCTGTAACAACCCCGAGCCCCGCGGCCATGGAGTCGTATGGGAGATCGGTGGTGATGGTCGAGCCGCGGGCGGTGACAAAGGCGCCGGTGAAGGTGTCGCGGGCGGTCACCAACGGTGCCGACAGTAGGGTCGGGGTTTCCCCGACCATGTCCTCGGTCGGCGTCAAACTCACTTCAAAGGCGGCGCTAATGATGTCGCTTTCTGGCGCGAGCGTTGCTGGAAGACTGCCGACCGTCCAGGAAACCGAATTGGTTGCCACGTCGTATTCAACACTGCCGTCATAGGACACGCTTTGTTTGCCAGTGAACGTCACGCCCGGCCCCAAGTCAGCTTCCATTTTTACATTCTCCAATTTGTTGGTGGTGCCGTGGATAGTCATGAAGACCCAATATTTGGTCGGTTCGCCGACCATTGGCGGCAGGGGACCGCGTCCGATTTGATCACCTTGCGGTGAGGTGTAACGACCGAAAGTTTCCAAAATAATTGGACTGGTGATTTTGAACGTATCCGTCGTGGCCAACAAACTGACGGCGGCCGGCGGCAAGCCGTCTTCGCCAAGCGAATAATTGACAAAGGTTTTGATGGTGGCGATCAGGTTTTCATAGCTACTGACATCGCGACTGTTTACGCTAGTGTTGAAACGCAACGTAATTGTGGTTGTACCTTTGTCGCCGGGACTGACGGAGATGACATCATCAATCACTTCAAAAGTTGATTTTTGAAACAGAGGTTGGTTGAGGGTATAGAAATTGATCGACAGATTTTTGACCGGCAACTCGCCAACGTGTTCGTAACTGACCGTGCCAGTCATCGTGCCGCCGGGAGTGATGGTGTCAGAAGAAAATTCAGTGGTCACGCTGATTTGCGATGGCAGGAGTTTGACCGATTGCGTGAGCGTTTCTTGGGTGTAGCGATCATCACCAAATGTGAAGCTGGGGTGAAAGACGAAATCTGTTGATTCCGTCGGTGGCATCTGGCCAGAAAAGCTAACAATCCCTTCATTTCCGGCCTTTAGACTGCTTAAACGAAATCCACCGTCACTTAGTGTCGGGCTGCTTGTGAGGAGAGTAAATCCATTGGGCCAGACTGGTGTGATGATTATCTCCGGGAAGTCGACTTCGCCGGTGTTTTTGTATTTGATTTGGCCGTTGACGTGTTGACCTTGCACCACTTTTTCCGGCAGGATGAGCTCCAAAACCAATGTCGAACGCGAGGGACGGAAGTTGTGCTCGTCGGTTTTGGTGGCGGTGCGATCGCGCGGGCCATAAGTGAAACTAAGCGCGCTAACAAATGTTTGCTCGCCACCAACGTCGCCAAACATCACCCCGCGCAGTTTGATCGAGTTGACAGCGCCCGCGGGGATTGTCCCCAGGTCGTATGTTTGCGGCGCCACTTCGGTGAATTCACCGGGCGCTTCCTTTAGTTCAAAGTGAGCGGGGAAGCTTAGATTCAATCGCGCGAAGCGTAACTCCTGACTAGAAGTATTTTCGTAGCGGATGACGAGCGATGAAAGTCCGCCGGAGACGACGTCGCTCGGCGCCACCGTGGCGTCAATACGGATTTGATCAACGATTTCTGGCGGAGCAAAAATAGTGAAGTATAAAATCAAAGCAGTGGAGAGAGTGATCGCCGCCAACACGGCGATGTCCAACGCAAACAGCGTCCGAGCAAAACGCTTTTCTTTATAGTGTCGTTCGAACAAATGTTTGAACGGATGGCTGAAGAGTTTGCCAGGTCCCGCGGCAATGTCAACAGTTTTTTGAATAATGTGTTTCATACTTAAAACAACGACAACGTAAACACGTCGTTACCAATGGCGATGATTTCATCTTTGCCATCGCCATCCAAATCCGCGGCTGAAACTTCCACGCCATCGCGATCCGCGGCGTCATAAGCGAAGAAGCCCGCGTTCAACAAGGCGCCTTCATTAATATATACCTTCACCTGCGGTCCACCACCTC
>JBBTSK010000008.1:0-3538 GCA_038078795.1 Patescibacteria group bacterium | reverse complement strand
TTGACGGCGCGCTCCCACTGCTCCACGCGGGTCGGCGAAACGAAGCTGGTCTCGACGCCGAAGCGCGACAGAACGGTCGCGTAAAGCTGCACCGTGGAGCCGAACACGGCAGTCGAACACACGACGTGGTCGCCGGCCTTGAGGACCGCCATTGAGGCGGCGAGGATCGCCGACATAGATCGGATTGTTCTTCCGCCTGCGGCATAGCACATGGATGGTCCGCTGGACCTCGTCCCCTCTGCCGATTAACGGGTCGATATTCCCCTCCCGAGCTTTTTGCACCAGCGCCAGACGATCAGCGTCACTCACGGCGGCCAACAAATCGGCCAACAAAGCGCCCACGGCAACTTGAACTTGCGCCTCGTAGACCGCGACCGTCACCGGCTCCGGCCGCGCCGAAATTTCAATGCGCTCTTTGAAAACCGAATAAATAAACAACCCCAGCAACGCGGTCAGAGCGATGACAATGACAGGAAACCAGGTTTTGTGGTGCGTCATAGAGAACTTGTCGAACTATTCCCTGCCCTCTTCCAGCTCGCGAAAAACGTCATAAACAAACACCGAAGCCATAGTGGCCAGCGGAATAGACAACGCCGCTCCAGCCACTCCGGCGATTTTGAAACCGACAAGCAAGGCCACGATAGAAATAATTGGATTTAGCCCAGTGACCTTTTGCATAATCTTTGGCACCAGGACGTTATTTTCAATCTGCTGGATGATGACGTAGAGCAGTAAAATCATCCCCGCTTTAACCGGCGACTCGGAAAATCCAATCACCACCGCCGGAATGGCCGACAAAGTAGGACCGGCGTACGGAATCACCTCCATCACACCAGCAAACAAAGCCAGCACCAAGGCGTAAGGGACGTCGAGGATAGTCAAGCCAATGTACGAAGTCACGCCAATGACCAACATCAAAAGCAGTTGCCCGCGCAACCACATACCCATCTTAGCCTGCATCTTGCCAAACATCTGCGTCAGATATGGTTGGTACTCATCCGGCGCCAAGCGACGGAAGACGCGACGCCAGCCGTCCTCTTCAATCACCATGTAGAACGCCAACACGAGCACAATCACCAAGGCGGCCAAGCCGCCGATAATCCCTGTCAGCGCGCTAAACAAATTACCAACAAAGTCGTTAACGCCGCCTTGCAAACTTTGCAGACTGGCGGTCACGCCTTGCGACAAGCCATATTCCTGACCAAAAGCTTTGATCTGGCCGATTGATTGGGAAATGCTTCCGCTGATGTCGGAGAAGTTGGCGGCCAACTGACTGACCTGCTCCACAAACGGCGGGATGATCAAAATCAAGGAAACAATGAGAATGGTGAAGATGATGATGTAAAGGCCGACCACTGAAAGGGCGCGGGGAATTTTGCGGCGGTGGAGCCAGTTGACCGCCGGTTCGATGAGCGCGGCCAGGAGCACGGCCAAGACCAGCATAATGACGATTTCTTTGACGTACCACAAAAAACCAATCGCCACGGCGATGATGAGGATTTTGAAGATCGTGCCTGTGGAGATGCTGATGACTGTGGATTTGTCTGCGAGTTTGGACATAGTGAAATTATTTTAGCACAACGGGAGAGATTCTGGTATGGACGGGACGGATGGGGGTTCTGGTAGAAGTGCAGTAAAAGTAGATGCAGAATTTGTGAGGGTCATTAAATCAAAGGATCGGCCACCTGACATTGTCAAAAAGCATTTTTTGTAAACAGAAACATTTATCTTGTTTTTATCGTTCAGGCGTTTGTTTCAGAAGGAGGCAAAGTTATTGCACGCTGACCCCAACCCCGCAACCCCGTTTTAACGACTTTCACCAGACAATTGACAAAAAGCTTCATTTATGATATTTTCTCAAGTCAGCAAATGCTCATTTTCCGCTTGGTTTCGCATCCCGCGAGCCTGGCAAATCCCCCGCGCGATCGGCTGACTCGATCACGCACCACGTCTCTCAACAACCGGAGTACCCCATGAATGTCCCGCACATCCTGGTCGGCATCGGCCTGACCATCTCCCTCGCCGGCAACGGCCTCATCGGCTGGTTCGCCCTCAAGGACCACCAGCGCACCAACCGGCTGGTCTACGACTACGCCCACGACGTCGGCGACATCAACGACACCCGCCTCGGTGGTACCGGTGAGTGGGTCTACGACCTCGACCAGAAAGGCGAGACCATCATGCTCGAGCCGTGTCCGGATCAGGCGGAGCCTGGCCTGCCATACTGGATGAGGTGCTACCAGCATCACTTCGTCCGCTACACCATGGCGGACCTCGCCGAAAAGACCGACGGGCGCGTCAACGCCCTCGAGTCGCGGCTCCGCTACATCACCGAAGACGCGGCCAGGTTCTACGGCGCCGACGCCACGCGCTGGGCGGTCAAGGACGCCATCCGCGACTGGAACGCGGAGCACAACCAGGACGGCGACCAGTACTGGAACTTCGGCAACTTTCCAGATACATGTCCCAACGTGACTGGAAGCAGCTTTGAGCACGGCAACATCGGTTGTCCGACCGAAGACGACGTCAGGGCCGCCAACAGCGTCGACGCGGACAACGACAAGGTCGACGACAGCCTCGACGCGAAGGCCTGGAGCGGTACGCTCCCGGCGGTCGACAAGGACACCGAGTCGAATGGCACCATCGAGGTGGCCATGCCCGACGGGTCCAAGTTGAGCTGTACCTACCAGCTCAACGCGGACGGGTCGGACTACGCCGACCTCTCGGCCTGCGTCACGAAGTAGCCCCCAACCGCGACGAGCGGCTCTCGTCAACAACGGACCCCGATTCGCCAAGGCGAACCGGGGTCCTTCCATTTATTGACACTTACCAACTTTTTTGATACTTTAAGCAGTCCCTGAAATGTCCTTTAACCATTGGAGGCCGCATGAATTCGTGGGATCGCACGGGACGTATGCGACGTCGTGTGTATCGGAAGCTGGATGAGGACGGCCGCTATTGCGGCTACCAACTCATCGAACGCAACACCAAAGTCAAAGGCCGTGTCTACCTCGGCGCCTTAGAGCGCGAGGCAGACGTGGCCTCGGCTGTTGCCGCCAGCACGCTCTGCTCGCCGCCTTCCTCATCGAGCAACTAATCGATGATAAGCATCTCGACGGTCGCTTCAGTGTCGACCGCAACGAAACACAGCAAGGCGGACAGTCTGGGCGCGCTGGTGGCAAATTGAAAGTCAGCCTTTCATTGTCGACTGTGCCCTCGACTATTGCGATTGGCTCCACGCCTCTCGCGACAAGCCGCACGACTACTTGCGCCAAATCGATTCACCCGCCCCTTCCACCACGGAGTCCTCCATGACCCGCACCAGCATCTTCATCATCATCAGCGTCGTGCTTTCGATGACGCTGTGCTTCATCTCCTTGCTGTCGGTCAAAAACCACTTCGATCAGCGGACGCTGGTCGCGGACTACACGTCCGTCCACCGCTCGGTTGTCGACGACGTCATCAAGACGTTGGAGACGCGACAGAAGCTGACCGCTCCACCGCCGGCTGTCGACTTGAAGCCGATCGAGGAGCGGCT
>JBBTSK010000007.1:0-2753 GCA_038078795.1 Patescibacteria group bacterium | reverse complement strand
AGAAGCCGGTTATGCTCATCGGCAAGCTAAAAGGCCATATTGGCGCGATCACGACATTGAAAACTCTGTCGATTTCGTCGAAGAAGTTGCGCGGGTGGTCGGCTATGATCATTTGCCGTCAGTGTTGCCAACTGGCACTGTGCCGACACCGATGATCGAACCGATCATCCCTTGGGAGCGTAAGGTGAAGGTAGCCTTGAAAGGCGCCGGGGCGACGGAAAGCAGTAGCATTTCTCTTGTTTCCGAAGATCAACTTCGTAAGATGGAAATCTCGTTAACGGAGGCTGTCAAGATTCAGAACCCTCTTTCCGAAGATTGGGCTTTTTTGCGCCCAAGTCTTTGGCCGACCATGCTCTCCGCCTTGGAATTTAATCGACACCAATTTCCAGAAGCGACCTTGTTTGAACTGAGCGCGGTTCATGAGCCGCGCCAAGGGGAGATCCCCGCGAGCCAACAGCGGCTGATGATCGCCGGTTACGCGGCGGACGGAGAAGAGGCTTTCCGGCGGGTCAAAGGGGTCTTGGAACGTCTGTTGCGTGAAGTCGGCGTCAATGAGGTCTTCATAAATACGGACAGTGATAGCGCTAAAGACAACCGCTTCCATCCAGGGCGGGTCGCCGCGCTGTTCGTCGGGAAGAAGCCCGGGCCGGCGGTTGGGATGATCGGCGAAATCCACCCGAGATTTGCCAAAGCCTTTGGCATCGACGGGCGTTTGACTTTGGCCGATATTGATTTTGATCGTCTTTTGTCGCGCCTGGGAGCGCCGCGCGCTTATCAAGCGTCGCCGGAGTTTCCCGAAACGGTACGCGATATTTCTTTTTTGGTTGATGCTTCTGTGGAGTATCGGAGTCTGGAAGCCAAGATTCACCAAGCGGATTCGCTGATCGATCAGGTTGTGTTTCTCGACTGTTATCAAGGCAAGGGGATTGATCAGGGTAAAAAATCTTTAGCTTTCCGCTTGTCTTTGCGCGCCGCCGACCGTACCCTTTCGAGCGACGAAGCTGACGCGGTGATGAAGAAAGTCAGCGACGTGCTTAGTAAAGAGTTTGGTGCTATAATTAGATAGTTCTATAAACTCACTATGATTGAATCAAAAGACATTTTATTTTTCGTCCTGGCTTTTTGCGTGCTCTGGTTCACTTTGTTTGTCTCTTGGTTGATTTGGCAGGTGGCGATGATTTTGAAGAATGTTAACGATACCATCTCCGACGCGCGCGAGAAACTCGGTTTGATCGAAAAAGCGATCGTCAGCGTGCGGGAAAAATTTGAGCACATGAACGGCGTCGTCGCCATGGTTGGTAAAGGCATCGAGCGCATTGTCGAGTACGCGGTGGAAAAAAAGAAAGCTAAAGACAAAGGCGAGATCTAAGTCTAAAAAAGATTGAGGCCGGCCGCGAGCGCATCGCGACCGGCTTTGTTGTCGGCGTCTGGTCAGACCTTGAGTAGCGCGTTGGTCCCTAGCGCCTGAGAGCGGAGAAACGAATCCAGATGCCGCTGTAATCCTGGTGAGGCGAGGCCAGGATGATAATCCGGCCTTCGGCGTATTGGGTCACCAGCGAGAAACAGGCGAGATCGACCAGGTATGGATTGGGAACAGTGGAGATGACGCGCTCGTTCTCCAAGTCGCGACGCCGGACGAATTCCACGCGGATCGATGATTGGTCGGCTGTCATCGTTGTGGTTTTGCCTTCAGTCCGCAGACGTCGGGACGGTTCGGTTCTTGGATCGCGCATGGTGAAGTGAGCGCCGCGCGGCATGGCGCACAGCAGCGTCTGGATCGCTTCAGGGGACATTTTGGACTCCGGTTCCGCTCCATAAAACCATGCCGTCGGCCCGTGGTCAATGGGGGTGTTGATATGTTAAGCTGACCCATAGTGTGAAGTTTATAGTTATGCCAACGCCTTTTGTTCATCTCCACGTCCATTCCCACTATTCGCTTCTTGAGGCTTTGCCAAAGGTTAAAGCTTTGATTAAGGACGCCAAAGCTAAAGGAATGGACACTTTTGCTTTGACCGACAACGGGGTGATGTACGGGGCAGTGGAGTTTTATCAGAAGGCTATTGATGAGGGGCTGAAGCCGATCATCGGGATGGACGCTTACTTGGCGCCTTTTGGTCGTTTTGAGAAACGGCACAAAATTGACAGCAAGCCGTTTCGATTGGTGCTCTTAGCTGAAACCAATCAAGGCTACAAAAATTTAATGAAGATTTCTACCGTGGGGTTTATGGAAGGCTTTTATTACAAGCCAAGAGTTGATAAAGAGGTGCTTAAAGAGTTTTGCGCTTCGTCGGATCATGGGCTGATCGCCTTGTCCGGATCGCAGTACGGGGAGATTCCGACCCTCATCCGCAACGGGGAAGTGGAAAAAGCCGAAGCCGTGGCCAAGCAATACGCGGAAATGTTTGGTCCTGGTCATTTTTATTTGGAGTTGGTTGATCGTCCGGAGTTGGCCGACGTGCGGGCGGTCAACGCGGTTTTGATTGAGATGGGGCGCAAACTTGGAATTCCTTTGGTGGTCACCAAAGACAGTTTTTATTTGAAACCGACGGACGCCGAGGCTTGGCGGGTGATGGCTTGCATTAAAAACGGCAAGACGTTGGAAGAGTACGAACGGATGCAGACGGTGGAATTTGACGCCAGTTTTTGTTCGCCTCAAGGGATCGTCGAACGCTTTGCCGATGTGCCCGAGGCTATCGACAATACTCGGCGGATTGCCGACCGCTGCAACGTCACTCTTGAGCTTGGCAAATGGA
>JBBTSK010000006.1:0-2093 GCA_038078795.1 Patescibacteria group bacterium | reverse complement strand
GAAATCTTCTGGCGTGGTCGGATACCATTCCATGCCAACAGGGATCACTTGATGATAATTAACAACGGCCAATTTGAAAACGTCGCGCGCGGTGGCGAAGATGTTGTTCGGAAAATAAGGATTGACCACCAGCCCAATCACCACCCCGAGCAGGAGTTGACCGATTGACCGTCTCTGACGCCGCGCCACGCTAGACAAAGAATGCCAAAAAGACATTTTCTGTTCTTCAAGTCTCGCCACCATCAAATCGGCCACCAAAACGGCCATGGTCAAAGGAATGAGCAATGGCCAGCCATAATAAAACCAAACATAGACCGCGGCCGAAGCCGTGATCATCCACGGCCTGCGATCGATGAGCGCGTAGGTGCACCAAAGCAGAATGGCAACAGACAACGCCGGGGCGCGCGGCAACGACATGCGATGCAGAAACGACGACGACAAGACGGCCAGACCGACCAAGATTTCCGGATGCGGCGCCTTCATCCATTTCAAAAATCGATACAAGGCGTAGAAGGCAATCAAGCCAAAAAGTCCGGCTGAGACTTTCATGCCGACAAGCGGATCAAACAGCGTCACAAAAGGGACCAATAAAAGATGGTAACCAAGATGATAATCGACGTAGTCGGTGGCCAGCACGGTGTATTGCAACCAAGGCAGTTGATGAATGAACCCTTGATCACGAACTATCAAAGCCATTTTGGCGTGATAGAAAGAATCCGGATCAGGAAATTGCGGCCGTGCCTCAATGACGATCAGCATGGCGGCAATAGCGGCAAAAACCAGAATGGCAGGCAAAAATCGACGCATAAGTACGGGCGACTCTATGTGGTCGCCCGTGCATTGTACCCGAGGAGGTTCCTCTTGACGAGATGATGATTTTCGTATATAAAACCTAGTTCCTAGGCGCCGTTCTGGCATCTTTGGACAAACCCCCTCCAGGAGTCACCATGCCGACGAAAGCCGAACTACTGTCGGAGAACAATGCCCTCAAGGCGGAGAACGCCACCCTGCGCGAGCAGGTGATGGTCGACCCACTGACTGGACTATACTCGCGTCGCTACTTGGAGGAACGTCTCCGTGCCACGCAGAACGAAGCACAGCGGCAGAAGCACACGGATGTCTTCGTTGTTTTCGTGGACGTTGACCACTTCAAGATGCTCAACGATCGACACGGCCACAAGATGGGTGACATTGTCCTTGCTGGCATTGCCGAGCGGATCAAGAAGGCCGTGCGCGCTACCGACATCGCCGCCCGCTACGGTGGCGAGGAGATCGTCATCCTGGGGCGCGGCGAAGGACAGGTCGTGGCAGAGCGCGTCCGTGCCGCCGTGGCCGAAGAAGCCATTGCGGGGGTGGCTGTGACCGTCTCCGTCGGTCTGTCCTACTTCAACCCGAACGCGATGTCGGACACCATGACGGCTACCATTTCCCGCGCCGACGCAGCGATGTACTCAGCCAAGCGAATAGGTCGCAACCGCGTGGCCGTCGCTTCCTGACCCTCCGTCTGACTTCCGCACAGCAGGCCCAACGCTTCGGGGCCTGCTGTTCATTATTGTGATATAATTCAGGGGCGACCACATAGGATCGCCCGTACATATGAAGTTTATTTCATTTTTTATCGCCTTAGCCCTCGTTGTTTCCATCCTCCCCGCCCCGGTTCAGGCCGCTGATGTCTACGCCAACATTCTGGTCGACTATACCAGCGACATTCTAACTCCCAGCAACGCGGTGGGAGCGCCCGATGGCGCCTATGCCGACTTTCGCGACATCGACACCGAGCTTGTACTCGACATGGGCGAAGGCGAAGAAGGCACCGGTGATCTTACATTGTATTTTGAAATGTTTGACTACGGCGCTCGCGTCAACGTCACCTTCCGTGATGCCGAGCTGAACGTGCTCTACGACACTGGCATTGGTTTGCCAGGTATGACCAACATCGAAAGCGTCATCTACCCTTATGATTCTTCTTACCGCTACGTCTATATTGAGTCGGCACGAACGAATCAGTGGAGTTTGGACGCGGTAGCCGCGGCAGGATATGAAAGTCAGGAAGAAACACCGACCGAGGAAGCCGAGCCACCAACCGTCGAGAA
>JBBTSK010000005.1:0-11814 GCA_038078795.1 Patescibacteria group bacterium | reverse complement strand
CCCCGGGATGATCGGCGCCAGTGACAACGTCAAAGAACCTGGATTTGATTTCCAAGCGGCCAAAGCCAGCATCGAAGCGGTCAAAGCAAAATTGCCAGCGGACAGCAAGCTTGCCCTGACGCTGACCACCATCGACAATCCTGAATTCACGGCAGTGGCGGAATTTGTTCGCCAAGCTTGGAGCGCCCTTGGAATTGAAGTCACAATCGTCACCGTCGGTGTTGACAAACTGCAGTCTGAAGTGCTTAAAGAGCGTTCCTATGACGTTCTTCTCTCCGGTGAATTGTTGGGGGCTGATCCCGATCCCTACCCATTCTGGCATTCCTCTCAAGTCGATTACCCCGGACTCAACATCGCTCTCTATGCCAATCGCGACGCTGACAAGCTGATAGAAAAAGCTCGCGCCAAGAGCGACCCCGCGGCTCGTGCCGAGGCTTATCAACAATTTCAAGCGCTCTTGGACGACGAACTACCAGCTATTTTCCTTTATCAGCCAAGCTACACTTACGCCATTTCTTCAACGGTCAAAGGGGTGGAAATTCCCGCGATTCTGACTCCGGCAGATCGCTTCGCCCAAATCAACAAGTGGTATCTGAAAACCAAGCGCGTCTTGCGTTGACAAAAGGCCAACGGCGTGTTATTATCGTGCATCAACCGGCGTTATCGACAACTGAAGACAAGCCCGAAATAATTGGGGGGCGAGTGGTGAAATGGTAGACACGCTACGTTCAGGGCGTAGTGGGCGCAAGCTCGTGAGGGTTCAAATCCCTCCTCGCCCACCAATTGCGTCGGACCCTTTCTGTACAGACAATTCAAAACGCTTGAGAAATCTCGAGCCTTCCGAATTGTCCGTCACTGTCGGTTATTTCGATCTTTCACAATTTAACCATCCTTCGCTAAAGCTTCGGATGGCCCGCCCCTACAAGTAAATTAACAAAATTATTTTTATGGTTGAACAATCAAAACAACCGCGGCCACAAGGTCGCAATCCTAAGGGACGTCGTCCCTTCAGCGGACATAATCGACCAATGGGTCGAAAACCGTTATCTACTTCCACCAGCTTTACTCCAGTCGTCAAACAAGACGAACCAATCAGTCGTTCGCTCGATGACAAAGTCCGCGTCATCGTGCTTGGCGGTTGTGAAGAAGTCGGCCGTAACTGCACGCTCATTGAATACAAGAATGACATCATCTTGATCGACATGGGGCTGCAGTTTCCAGAAGAGAACATGCCAGGGATCGACTACATCATCCCCAACATGAACTACGTCAAAGGCAAAGAGAAAAACATCCGCGGAGTGATCATTACCCACGGCCACTACGACCACATTGGAGCTATTCCCCACGTGGTGCCCAAAATCGGCAACCCCATGATTTATTCCCTACCCATCGCCGCCGGAATCATCATGAAACGCCAGCAAGACTTTGAAACGACCAAGCTCAATTTGAAAACGATCAAAGTCAACGACGTCTTGCAACTGGGTGTTTTTAAAGTTTCCTTCTTCCACATCAATCACAACATTCCAGACTCGGCCGGGATCGTCATCGAGACTCCGGTCGGCACCATTTGCCACACCGGCGACTGGAAGTTTGACTTCCACCCCGTCGGCGAACCGCCAGCCGACTTTCAAAAAATCGCTCAAATCGGCAGCCAAGGAGTGATGTGTCTGATGGGCGACTCCACCGTGGCCTCCATGCCGGGCCATCAAATCTCTGAATCGGTCATCGGCGAAGAACTGGAGCGCCTGATCGAAAAAGCCAAAGGCCGGGTGATCATGGGCACCTTTGCTTCCTTGCTCTCCCGAGTCAAACAAGTGATGGAAATCGCCGAACGGTTGGACCGCAAAATTTTCCTCGACGGCTACTCGATGAAGGCCAACGTCGAGGTGGCCAAAGAACTTGGCTACATCAAAGTGCAAAACAAAAATATTCTGCCGATTGATGACGTCAATAAGTACCCGGATGAAAAGGTGGTCATTCTCTGCACAGGAGCCCAGGGCGAAAAATACGCCGCTCTAAACCGTATTGCCAATGACGAACATCGCTTCGTTAAACTGCATAAAGGCGACACCGTGGTCTTCTCAAGCTCGGTGATACCTGGCAACGAACGCTCTGTCCAACGGCTAATGGACACCCTCTATCGCAAACGCGCCAAAGTCATCAATTACAAAATGATGGACGTCCACGCCGGTGGCCACGCTCACAAGGAAGACATCAAGTTGATGCTCTCCCTCTTCCGTCCCAAATACTACGTGCCGATCGAAGGCAATCACTTCATGTTGCGCGAAAACGCCGACATCGCTTACTCCATGAATTGGAAAGAGGAAAACGTCTTCGTGGTCGACAACGGCCAGATCATGGAATTCTCTAAAGACAAAACCGGCGAATCCATGGGGCGGCTGACTGACCAAAAAGTGCCGTCTGATTATGTCTTCGTTGATGGACTCGGCGTGGGCGACGTCAGCGAAGTCGTCTTGCGCGATCGCATTACCCTGGCGGAAGACGGCATGGTGATCGTAGTCGTCCAGCTGGAACACAAATCCGGTAAAATGGTCGGCCAACCGGCGATCATCAGCCGTGGCTTCGTGCACATGAAAGAGCAACAAGAGATGGTCGAGGCCACCCGCAAAAAAGTGCGTGAAGTCTGCGAAGCCGCCGACCCTAATAAGAACGTGGCCGACACCGATCACATAAAAAATAACATCCGTAACGAAATCGGCGCTTTCTTGTTCAAGAAAACCGAACGCCGACCAATGATCCTGCCGGTGATCATCGAAGTGTAGAAACTCCTAAAATTCCTCAAATCAAAACCTGCGCCGCTTGCCGGACGGGTTTTTGGTTGCTACAATTCTTTGGTATGCAACGCGCCTTAACCGCCATCCAACCAACCAACATTCTGCACATTGGCAACCTCTTCGGAGCTCTTTTGCCAATAGTGGAAGCCCAAAGGGATTCGCAAACCTTTTTATTTGTAGTTGATTATCACGCCATCACCGTCCCTCAAGATCCAAAAAAACTGAACCAGGCTATTTTGTTCGCCACCGCCTGTTATTTGGCCGCCGGAGTTGATCCCAAAAAAACCATCATCTTTCAACAGTCGCTAGTGCCGGGACACACGGAACTGGCTTGGATTTTGTCTTGCCTGGCTCACATGGGCGAGCTTGAGAGAATGACGCAATATAAAGACAAAGCCAAAAAACAAACCGAAGGCGTCAGCGTTGGCTTATTCACCTATCCGGTGCTGATGGCCGCCGATATCTTGCTCTATGACACCAACTTGGTGCCGGTCGGCGAAGACCAAAAACAGCACGTGGAGCTGGCCCGCGACTTAGCCGATCGCTTCAACAAAAAATTTGGCAAGACTTTTGTACTGCCCGAGCCAATCATGCGCAAAGTCGGGGCGCGGATTATGGGGCTTGATGATCCATCAAAAAAAATGAGCAAGTCGGCTGAATCGCCGCGCAACTATATTTCACTGATGGATCCGCCGGACGTCATCCGCAAAAAAATCATGAGCGCCATGACCGACTCCAACGCTATTATCGAACACGACCGCCGGCGTCCCGGCGTGGCCAACCTGGTTACGATTATGTCCTTGGTTACTGACGACTCCTACGCCACCATCAAAGCCCGTTACGAAGGCAAGGGATACGGCGACTTTAAGAAAGACCTGGCCGAAGCCATAGTCATCTATCTTCAACCTCTTCAAGCCAAAATTAACGGATTTTTGCAACACCCGGACGCCCTCAAAGATATCCTGGAAGACGGAGCTAAACGCGCCCGCGAACTAGCCGAGAAAAAGATGGCCCAGGTGCGCCAAAATATCGGCGTGGCGCTCTGACGCTTGAGTGTCTACTTGACGCGGTCTTATTTTTATTATATACTCGCGCCGCCTGCAAACCCGTAGGCATCTCCCAAGGAGTCCTGGCCGTGTCCACTGCTGTCCCCTCATCCTCCTCGTCCGCCCACCTCGACCCCACCACCGACCGAAAGGATCACGCTCTCCCCGAGCACCTCAACAACCCGACGTGCATCAAGCACCTCGTCGACAAGGCCAACCTCCTCATGAAGCCGCACCTCAACCACGACCGGATGCCTGTCTCCGAGATCGGCAAGGCGATCGCCGCCATCATCAAGGTGACCCACCTCGTCAGTCGCGGCGACAAGGTGGAAAAGAAAAACACCGCCTACTACAACCGCCTGCTGAACCAGGTGGTCCAGGGCAAGCGTGTCATCGCCACCCTCGTCGACAACGTCGACGGCGTGCCTGGGATCAACAGCGAGTTCGCCCGCGTGATCGGGATCCCGTTGAACCCCTTCCCCACGACGACGCCCGCCACGACCAGGCAGACGGACCGCTTCGGCAAAAACCGCTCCGGCAACGTCCGCCGCTACTAGCCTCCTCTCTACCACTGTGCCCCGCGGATCTCATGATCCGCGGGGCACCATCTTTTTCTTTTTGCTCAGGATACCGATAAGCCGAATTCTGTCTGGGACGACCATCTATCTAGCCCCGTCATTGCTGACGGGATCGAGCGAGCTACCTAATTTGCTCTTGCACCGGAACGGGTTTGCCACGTCTGCATGTCACCATGCAGAGAGGGATGTAGCGGCGTTCCCCACTTCGCCTTGCGGCTCCGAGGGGCAAGCGTGCATAAACATGAACTTACACCATCCCACTTTTCACCTTTCGCTCCGACGTTGCGTCGGAGTTAGTATTGTCTCTGTGGTACTTTCCCTAAGGTTCAGGGCGTTTAACGGCCCTCCCCTTGGTCGCCGTTAGCGACGTTCCATAGTTCGATGAGCCTTACGACTCAAAGAGTGTTCGGACTTTCCTCCCCCCAGCTCGGCTGGGCGGCGGTCGTCTAGTATCCTGAGCTTGTCGAAGATACCACCGTTTTAGGCGATTGTCAACGGCTCAAAATCGAGCTATCATTGCTTTGATTATGAAACGCTCTGACTTGTTTTTCACTTTCCTGCTTCTGCCGTTCGATTACTTGGCCTTGACGGCGGCTGGCATTGCTGCTTTCTACGCCCGCTTCCTGCCGATCTTTGTGAACATTCGTCCGGTCATTTTTGACTTGACCATTGAACGCTTTGCCCCAATCGTCATGGCCGCGGCTCTTATTTGGATTCTGATTTTTGCCATTTTAGGATTGTATAAAGTTTCTCGACGCCGTCTTTGGAACGAACTCATCCACGTGATCATCGCCTGCTCGGCCGGGATCGCCGTAGTCCTTGGACTCCTCTTTTTCTCCCGCGGCTTGTTCGAGTCTCGCTTTATCATCTTGGCCGTCTGGGTCCTGTCGGTGGCCTTTGTCTCCTCGGAGCGCCTGCTGATCCGCGCCTTGCAACGCTCACTCCTCAGCGCCGGAATCGGGGTTAGACACGTGGCCATGATCGGCAAAAACAAAGTCGCCGATGCCGTCGTCGCCGGCCTGACCAACAAACGTTCTTTGGGATTTGTTGTTGTGGCACAATTCGCCGAATTCAACCAAGCGGCGCGAACCAAACTTCTGACTCTTAAAAAGAAAGAAGAACTCGATGAAGTCATCTTGGCTGACGCAGACGTCTCCAAAAACTTGGCGGCTGACCTCCTTTTCTTCTGCGATACCGAACAACTCGTTTTCAAATACTCGGCTGATCTTTTTTCCACCGCCACCATCAAAACAGAGATCCATATGTACGCCGGTGTTCCAGTGGTGGAAGTAAAAAAGACTCCGCTCGATGGTTGGGGCGCTATTTATAAAGGCATTTTTGACCGCATCTTCGCCTTGATCCTGATTCTACTGACTCTCCCCTTACAAATTTTGATCGTCGTCGCTCTGTTCCTTGAACAACCTGGCCGAGTCCTTTTTTCCCGCCTGCCGGACAAATCCAAAACCAGGCGCGTCGGCGAGGGCGGTCGGCTGTTTCACTATTTCAAATTCCGCTCCATGGTCAAAGACGCCCACAACTTCCGCTTCGACCCGGCCTTTATCAAAAAACACGGCAACCTGCGCGACGGCACGCCGCTCTTCAAACTAAAAGACGATCCCCGCGTGACCAGAGTTGGAAAATTCCTCCGCAAATTTTCCCTCGATGAACTGCCGGAGTTTTATTTGGTTCTTCTGGGCCGTATGAGCCTGGTCGGCCCTCGCCCCCACTTACCCGAGGAGGTGGCGAAATATCAACCGACCCAACGCAAAGTTTTGACGGTCAAACCGGGGATCACCGGAATGGGCCAAATCAGTGGGCGACACGACCTTGACTTCGATGAAGAAGTCAGGCTAGATATCTACTACATTGAGAATTGGAGTCCGCTTTTGGACCTCTATATTTTGCTTAAAACGCCGTTGGTGGTGCTCAAGGGGGTCTGATCCAACCTTATGAAAATCGCTCTCGTCCACGACTACCTTATTCAGGACGGCGGGGCGGAAAAAGTGCTAACGGAATTTTTGGAGGTCTTCCCGACGGCGCCGATCTACGCCTTGCTCTACGATGCCACCAAAGTCAACCGAGCGTTTGAACGCCGGGTTGTTCGGACAACCTTCTTGCAAAAAATCCCTCTAGCCCTCAAAAAATATCAATGGCTTCTGCCGCTGATGCCCACCGCCACCGAGACCCACGATCTTTCGGGGTTTGATGTGATCCTCTCCAGCTCTTCGGCGTTTTCCAAAGGGGTAATCACTAAACCCGACGCTTTGCATATTTGCTACTGCCACACCCCAACTCGCTACTTGTGGAGCGACGCTGTTTCGTATGTGCGAGAACTGCGCGTCCCTCGCCTGATCAAATCTCTTTTGCCGCCGCTTCTCTCCCGACTGCGAATGTGGGACAAACAGGCGGCGGAGCGGGTCGACTTGTTTATTGCCAACTCCGAGGCGGTGCGACGCCGCATCAAAAAATATTATCACCGTGATTCTTTGGTGATATACCCGCCGGTCGACTATCACCATTTTTTCTTGAGTCCCAATCCTAAAACTTATTTCCTGGCCAGCGGTCGACTCGTTTCTTACAAACGTTTTGATGTAATTATCGAAGCTTGCAATCGTCTGCGTTTGCCGCTGAAAATTTTTGGGGCGGGGCCGGTGGAAGTCGAGCTTAAAGCAATGGCCGGACCAACGGTAGAATTTATGGGACGGGTCAGCGACGAGACCAAAGCCAAACTCTACGCCGACTGCATCGCCTACATTCATCCGCAGGAAGAGGACTTCGGGATAACCGCGGTGGAAGCGATGGCTTCAGGCCGCCCTGTCGTCGCTTACAATCGTGGCGGGGCTGTGGAAACGGTGATCGAAGGGGTCAGCGGAACATTTTTTGACGAACAAAGCTGGGAAGCGCTGGCCGATACGCTCCTGCGATTTGATCACAGTCGCTTTGATCCCAAGTTAATTCGTGAGTCGACCGAGCGATTCTCGGTGGAAAACTTTCACAAAAATATCCGTCACGTTGTAGATCGCGCTTGGGAAAAACAGTGCGTAAGGTGTGATTTGAAAAAATAGTATGCGCATTGGAATTGATATACGACATTTGAGTGATCCGCAGCCGGCGGGAGTTGGGGGGTACACGAGGCAATTACTCGAGGCCCTTTTTCGTCTTGATCAAGTGAATGAATACGTATTGTTCGCGACAGGGTCAAGACGCACTCTGGCGCGGTTGCCAAAGTTTGAAGCGCCAAATGTGCGCGTCGTGGCCGTGCCGATTCCGAATAAACTACTCAACGCGAGTATTGCTTTGACCGAACGGCCTTTTCTTGAAAGTGTCATGGCGAGCGGAGCGAAGACTATTGATTGCTGGCTCTTTCCCAACCACAACTTCATTACCACCAAGCTCCCATACGCCATCATGGTGCACGATTTGTCGTATGAAATTTTTCCAGAATTTTTTACGCTGAAGAGCCGTTGGCGACATCATCTGGCGCGACGAATAATCAAAGGAGCTGACGCGGTTCTTTGTCCGTCGACGAGCACCAAGCAGGACTTGATGGAGATTTACAAAATTGACGAAACCAAAATCTACCTAACGCCACTGGCCGTCTCCAAACCCCCTGCCTGCCCGGCGGACAGTCAATCTCCAAACCCAAATTTCCCTAAACGATACATCCTCTCTCTCGCAACGCTCGAGCCAAGAAAAAATCAGATTTCTATTATCGAAGCGTATGAAGCCTATCGAAACGAAACAAAAGACGAAATCAAACTTGTCATCGACGGTGGGCGCGGATGGAAATCAGGACACATCTTCAAAGCGGCCAAGCGATCGAAGTATGCCAACGACATTCGGTTAATTGGCTACGTCGACGAACAACAAAAAACCGAGCTCTACCGCCAAGCCCAAGTCTTTGTCTTCCCTAGTTTCTACGAAGGCTTTGGTTTGCCCGTGCTTGAAGCCATGGCCGCGGGTTGTCCGGTCATTACTTCGCACACCTCCTCTCTTCCCGAGCTCGTTGGCGACGCCGGACTGATGATCGATCCATACAACGTCAACGATCTAAAGATGGCCATCAAATTAATTTTGACCTCTCCGCGACTTCGTCAGGACATCATCCAAAAAGGCCTCCGCCACGCCCAAGATTTTTCGTGGGAATCAACAGCCAAAAAGACTCTTGAAATTTTGACGCATTTCACAAATAAATGACCGAAGCAGGAATGGCCGGCTATAGTGTTATTCCACCACAGCTCCTTTGCCGGCGGCCAGAGCGTCGTCTGGCAGTTCGGTGGTGATCACCTCCCAGCTTTGCGACAAGCGCGATTGGGTTTTGCTGTCTGTGCCAACGAGAGTCGCCTCGTTGGATAATTTGATAAATGTGCCAACATCGGCGGAAGTCGGGGTAACGGAAAGGTCAAACGACGTAGCCACGTGGCTGGCGCTGATCGGCAGACGATCAATCGACCAACTAAGCGTGCGCGTGACAGAATCAAAACTCAAAATGCCAATGTCTGTTTCTACCACCCCAACATAACTGACGCCCGGCGGAATCGTGGCGCTGACAGTGACGTCATCCAAGGCGTGCAGACTGTTATCAATCGACCAGTAGACACGATAGCGCGTCGTCTGTCCAACCGCGGGAGGCAACGACCCGCTCCCCACCGGCGTGCCGTCGTCATAATACAAAGCCACGGCGCTAAAAACAGCGTCTGAATTAATGAGAATGTGCAGAGGCGTAGAAGTCAAAGAACGGACGCCGCCGGCATTACTTGCATCAGTGACGCTAGTCTGGACAGTCAAAATGATATCATCAGCCCCGGCCTCGACAGTGGCCTCAATCGGCAAAGAAAAATCAATCGTCTCTCGCTCGCCAGGGGCAATCTTGCCGTTGCCGGAAAGCGCGCTCCCCTTCCAAACCACCTCGTTGCTTTCATTCAAATAAGCTTTGCCGCCGGCAATGTCGGCCTCCTGCCAGTCAATCGGCACGCCCGGCCCTCCAGCTGTGGTGGCATTAAAAATGACGTTCAATCCACTGACGGCTTGCTCGGAACCGTTGATGACGTCAATCGACAATCGCAAGCTCGAGCCAGGATCCACGGTTTGCGTTTCAGTTGAGCCGTTAACGATCAGGCGCAAAGTCAGTCCGCCGCCAATGACATCGGTTTGGGTGTCGGCCACGGCTTGTTCCACATAGCTTTCCTCACGCATCACCCCAATGCTCCCCTGAATGGTTTGCAAACCGGTGGCATCGGCGGCAAAGGCACCGCTGAGCGTAATCGTGCGCTCTTCATCCGGAGCTAGGGTGTCGATTTGCCACTCCGGCGTGCCTTCTTGCAAGGTGTCTGGATCACTGGCGTTGACCAAAAATGACGTCGGTACCGTGACCCGCACGCGGACGTCGTTAATCGGCAGTTTGCCATCGTTTTTGACCGTGTAGGTGTAGACGACATCGTCGCCAGGTACGGCTGTGGCTTGGCCTTCGCCTTTAAGCGTCAAAACAGAAGTATTGATGGTGATCGTTTTGGTGGCAATATCTTGAAAATCGGCGCTAAAATTAGCTGGACGGTAAGTGGCCAACGCCTGAAGCGTTTGTCCGCTTGGCACCGGCTCAAGCCAAATGCCTTTCAAGCGGATCAGACCATCAGAACCAGGCGTTACCGAACCAATTATCCAGACATTGGGCGATGACGTCGCCACTGGCTCGGCCTTAGTGATCGTGAATCCTTCGGGGATATTTAGTTTCATCTCCAGGTTGGCGAAAGGCACGGTGCCTTTGTTTTGATAGAGCACGTCAAACTGCACCTCTTCCCCGCTTTTGACTTCGCTCGGGCCGTCAATCGAAATGACCAAAGTTTCGCTAGTGCCGTTGACGACCCGCTCAAAAATCACATAGCCGCCATAAGCCGCGCCAGTCACAATGGCCGCAGTCAGCGCCAGCCACAGGAGCATTTTGCGGCTACTCTTTTTTTTGCCCATTTCGAGTTTAGTAAAATCAGTTGGCTCGCCGTCGGCGGAACCGTAAATCACCTCCAAATCTTTATCAAGAGTCGCATCGATTTTGCGTGTAGGTTTGGAGGCAACGTATTTGCGGCGAAACATAATTATTTTACTTCAAATAATTGAGCGACGTAGGCGTCGGCCATGCCGTCGAACTCGGCTCCACTTTGCGACGCGGCGTCGTCAGATGACCAAACCGTGTTCACGCGTTCAGGAGTCACCACCCGAACCGTTGTCCGGCGATTCAAAACGCCGGATTGTTTTTGCACCAGCATGGTATAACGACCGACGTTAGAAAAACCCAAGGCAGATTTGAGCCCGGAAAATAAACCCTGACGGTAGCCAACGCCGTCGATGACAAATGGCAAGCGGTAGGTGTAAGTGATGGTGGAAGTTGACCCAGGTTTGGTTTGCACCCAATTGCCAAAAACGGTTTTGCCAAATTCGTCGTTGATTAGTGTCCGACTCAAAGCGTCATAACGAATATCACCGGTGATCATCGACAAATCGTCGTCGATCTCGAGCGGTAAAGTGGAAACTTCAAACAACGAAGTATCCGGAGCGGCCACGTCACCATCAACGGAAAGTAAGATACTGCCTTCGGGCACATAGACGCTCTGATAATCCACGTTTTTAACTCCGGTAAACAGATCGCCTTTGACCCCATTGTGGGTGCGGCTAATCGTCACCGCGTTGACGATCGAACCGTCGTCGGCAATAACCACTTCAACCTCGATTTTTTGATCAATCACCATATCGGTTTTGCCGCCGCCGATGTTGGCATCAACCACCATCAGATAATCGCCGTCAGTTTGCGCTACTCGCCCAGACCAACCCAAAACGTCAATCGTTTTCTGCATCCGCGCGTCTTTCATGTAGAGCTGAATGTCACGCTCTGCCAAACCTGTTCCCACCTTTTGCAAAAGCGCGAGAAATGAAAGCGTGTCTGCCTGTGTGGCTTTGACCAAGAGCTTGGGGGTGAGGTCGGACAAAAACTGCTTGGGCTTGTTGAGCGTTTTGTCCGCTTCAATTCCCACGATGCGCTGAGTCTCAGTCAAAAAGTTATCGCCGGTGATAGTGCGATCGTAATCGGCCATGTCAATCGGGCCCAAAAGATCGATCAAACCGGCAACAAAAGTGGCGTTGACGGCCAAGACACCATCCACCGTCGGCCCGCCGGCATGATCGTAAAACCACAACAATTTTTCCGCGCTGGCGGCAAAATCCGGGAACCAGTTGCCATCTTGAAACTCCCAGCGAGCATTGATGAGCTGGAGTGGATCTGGCGCGGCCACAAATTGATCCAAACTCCCCTGCAAGTCGTAGGTGCCGCCGCCAGGGACTTGCATTTCCACGATCTCGCCATTGTCCACGGTCATCTCGGCATACGACCCCAAAAAGCCGCCAGTG
>JBBTSK010000004.1:1589-4382 GCA_038078795.1 Patescibacteria group bacterium | reverse complement strand
CCTCTGGAAAATCCACCCTGGCTCAACACATCGTGGCCGAAGTACAAAAAACAGGCGGCATTGCCGCCTACGTCGATGCAGAACACGCCCTGGACCCTGACTACGCTGCCAAAATCGGAGTGAAAACCGACGAACTGTTCATCAGCCAACCAGATACCGGCGAACAAGCATTAGAAATTGTAGAAACACTGGTGCGCTCTAACGCCGTTGACGTCATTGTCATCGACTCTGTTGCCGCGCTGACTCCTAAAGCGGAAATTGAGGGGGAAATGGGCGACTCGCACATGGGTCTACAAGCGCGTCTCATGTCCCAGGCTTTGCGTAAATTGGCCGGTATCATCTCTAAATCCAACACCACGGTCATTTTCATTAACCAAATCCGCCACAAAATCGGGATCATGTTCGGCAATCCAGAAACAACCCCCGGAGGCAATGCCTTGAAATTTTACTGCTCCATCCGCATTGAAATCCGCCGGGCCGCGCAAATCAAGCAAGGCGACACTATCATTGGCAACCGCGTCAAAGTCAAAGTCGTCAAAAACAAAGTCGCCCCGCCGTTCCGGACTTGCGAATTCGACATTATGTACAACGAAGGGATTTCCACCTCTGGTGATTTGCTCGACGTCGGCACCCAGCTTGGAGTCATCCAAAAGAGCGGCAATACTTACACCTACGCCGGGGAACGGATCGGCCTGGGGCGCGAAAATTCACGCCAGGCGCTGAGGGCTAACCCCAAACTTATGGCTACGATTCGCAAAGAAACGGTCAAAAAAGTTGAGGCGGGCGTTCCGGAACAGGGTCCAGCCCTCCAGCCGACCACGGGTGACAGCGAATAAGTCGGCAAACGGCTAATCTTAGCCCTTTTATCAACCCAAACCGCTCAATGGATCCGTGGCTATAGGCCGAACAGCTAGGATGAAAACGGCAATAACCATTAGGAAAAAACCCCTTCATTGGCCCATGGTCAAGTGAAAGGGTTTTTTGGTAAAAATAGATCAAAAATAAAGCAATCTTAGCCATTTTTTAACAATTTAGCTTGACGCAGGACGCGAGTCAAGCGTTCGTCAATCTTGCTCGCCGCGGCCCCGATTGCCGCCGACTTGGTGAGAATAACCACGTCAAAACCAGGGACCAATATCGGCTCTTTTTTCGATAAAATAGCGCGAATTTGGCGTTTAAGCCGATTTCGCGCCACGGCCGTCTTGGCCACTTTGGTGCCAACAACGATGGCAAATCGAGAGCTCGGTAGTCGATTGGCCAGGAATTTAATCCCCGTGAGGTCGTCGTAAACATTCCTACCCTTGGCAAAGACCCGCTTAATGTCCCGGTCTTTTTGCAGCCGCATTATTTTTTCTTAAGTTTGACCACCAGGCGCTTGCGGCCTTTGGCTTTGCGACGTTTAAGCACGGCGCGGCCGGACGCGGTTTTCATCCGGGCGCGAAATCCGTGCACTTTAACGACTCGACGCTTCTTTGGTTGGTATGTCCGTTTGGGCATATTTGTAACTCATGATTGATTGAGGGATTATACCCCAACCATCCACACTAAATCAACAGCCTTAGCCACCGCGAGGGCACTTTTACCCCCTTGCACCCCTGTGGATAAATGAGATACCATGCATCCACTATGAATACGAACGAACTCTGGCAAGCCGTCCTCGGAGAAATGGAACTAAAACTCTCCAAAGCCAACTTCACCACCTGGTTTCGTAGCACTTTTATCGCCTCTTTTGAAAATGGCGAGCTCGCCGTGGCTGTTCCCAACGCCTTTACCAAAACCTGGCTAGAAAAAAAGTACCACAAGGAAATTTTTCTTTCCTTGCAGAGCATCACCGGCGGCGTATTAAAATCCATCCTCTACCGAGTAGAGACTCGCGCGCCCGAGGCCCAACATGTGCGCTTGGCAAGCGACGTCGAACCGGAGGAAACGCCCCAGCCGTTTGTCAGCGAGCCGGCCTTTGCCGGACCCGCCGGCGTGAGTAGCGCTGATCAGGGCGCAAGCGGCAACTCACCGCTCAACCCCAAACACACCTTCGGTACTTTTGTCGTCGGCAAACACAACGAACTGGCTCACGCCGCCAGCCAGGCCGTGGCCTCTCAGCCTGGCACAGCTTATAACCCTCTCTTCGTCTACGGCGGAGTAGGGCTTGGCAAAACCCACCTCCTGCACGCGATCGGCAACCACGTCCTCGCCCGCGACCCCAAAGCCCGCATCCTCTACGTCTCCTGCGAGCGGTTCACCAACGAATTCATCAGCTCAATCAGAAACGGCCTTGGCCACGAGTTCAAGGACCGCTATCGCAACGTCGACGTCCTTTTAATTGACGATATTCAATTCATCACCAGCAAAGAGCGCACGCAGGAAGAATTTTTTCACACTTTTAACGCCCTGAAAGAGCGCAACAAGCAGATTGTCATCTCCTCCGATCGCCCGCCAAAAGCCATTCCTGCCCTTGAAAACCGCCTCCTTTCCCGCTTTGAATCAGGAATGATGGCTGACGTCGGGGCCCCGGACGTGGAGACGCGAATGGCAATCCTTGAATCTAAGTGCGGAGAGAAATCCTACCCACTCGGTCGCGATCTCCTTTACTACATCGCCACCGCCATTCAGTCTAATGTTCGCGAACTCGAAGGCGCCCTGACAAAAGTTATCGCTTATCACCAATTCAAAAACATGGAGCCGTCGTTGGAGTCCATCGCCCCAATCTTGGTGAGCTATCAGCCCGCTCAAATAAAAAAAACCATCACCCCAAAACAACTGATCACCACCCTCCCCTCGGATTACGATCTGCAG
>JBBTSK010000004.1:0-1579 GCA_038078795.1 Patescibacteria group bacterium | reverse complement strand
ATGTTTCTCATGCGCGATGAAATGAAGTCCTCTTATCCGTCGATCGGCACCGAACTCGGTGGCCGCGACCACACCACGGCTATGCACGCCCATGAAAAAATTCGCGGCATACTCCAGATGGACGAGAAGCTCCAGCGCGACATTGAACTTATTAAGCAAAGGTTATTCGCTCTTTAACCACACGTCATACCCACGGGTCTTCCTTGTGTACAACCACGTGCTTAACCGCGGTGTTTGGTGGGGGACAAAAACGCCTCGCCTCTGGTTTCACTAATTAACCCCCACTTAATCCCCACCACCATCCAGTTTTTCCTCACCGTTGGGCTTATCAGAATCCCTATAGTTGTTGTCTCAAACTGACTTCTCCACTTCATCCACACCCCTTACTATCCGTTACTGTTTTCTTTATTCTATAAATTAATTACCTGTGAAGTTATCCTGTACCAGAGACAATCTTTATCGCGGCCTTTCGGTTGTTGGTCACTCTGGAGGAAAAAACGTTGACCTGCCAATTTTGGGAAATGTCCTTCTCAAGGCAAGTGGCGGGGTATTAAAATTGACCGCCACCAACCTGGAGATCGCTAGCTCTTGTTTGGTTCGCGGAAAAATTGAAGTAGAGGGAGAATTTACCGTACCAGCCAAATTGTTTTTTGATTATGTTTCCCTTTTGCCGAGCGAGCAAGTTGATTTGTGGGTGGTGGATCAAGCTATCAACATCCGTTGTGGTAACCACACCACTAAAATAAATGGGCTTCCGGCTTCGGAGTTCCCGCTGATTCCGCCGGTGGCCGCCGGAGCGACCTATCGCCTTCCGGTCGAGGCACTTCGTGGGGCCATTCAACAAGTTTTATTTGCTGTTGCCACCAACGAAGCCCGCCCGGAGCTTTCCGGGGTCTGTGTGAACTTCCACGGCGCGGCAGCTGGACCGGGCAAGGCCACCTTGGCCGCTACAGACAGCTATCGGCTAGCAGAGCGAGTGATTGAGGTCTCCGGGGCCGCCGAGCCACGCACGGTGATTATTCCGGCGCGGGCGCTGTCTGAAATTGGGCGGATTATTTCCGTTGCTAAAGACGACGTAGAAACGCCCGAGGCGGTGGAGCTTGTTTTGGCGGACAACCAAATGGTGGTTCGCCTTGGGTCGATTGAGCTGACCAGCCGCACCATCGACGGCCACTATCCGGATTATCGTCAGATTATCCCCACCGTCTTCAGAACAGAAGCCAAGGTCGAAGCCGCCGCCCTGGGGAAAGCGGTCAAGACCGCCAGCCTTTTTTCTCGCACCGGACTTTTTGATGTGCACCTGGAGTTTTCTGTGACCAATCAGGCGATCACGGTCAAAGGAGCAGACACGGCCCGCGGCGAAAACGTCGTTACCACCCCGGCAGAAATTACCGGCCTGGACAACGCCGCCACAGTCAACTATCGTTATTTACTAGACGGCCTCTCTGCCGCCGGCGAGCCAGAAGTGATGGTCCGCCTGATCGACCCCATGAACCCTTGTGTGGTGACCCCGGTTGGTGGGAAGAATGGGTACGTTTATATTGTGATGCCCATAAAACAATAATTTACTCACCTAACT
>JBBTSK010000003.1:0-2151 GCA_038078795.1 Patescibacteria group bacterium | reverse complement strand
CCGCGCTCGATGCGGAGAGATACTTGTCGAGCAAGGAGTAAAGAATAATAGGCGGGAGCCTCTGCTCCCGCATCGCGAAGCAACATAAAATGACGGCGCTCCGGACGAGTGAAGACTCGGCGGGGCGTTGTTTTTAGTTTTTGATTTATCGAATGAGCTTATTTCCGATCACCGCAATTTCTTTGAGAAAAAACCGTTTGACGTCTTTCCAGTTGGCATCAAAAAATATTTCTGGTGCTGGATCGGATTCGGCGTCTCCAAAATAGACCAGACTTTTTAAAATGTGATGATAATCGTGGGCGATGGTGGGGTATTGTTTTTTGAGTCGGCTAATAATTTTTTCCAATGGCTCCACATTATGGGCGCACCAGTAGAGATCAAAAAAGTCTCGTTTTCTGCCGCGTTGAGAGACAGCAATAACTTTCATCACTGCAATATCCTGGGCAGATAAAATTTTGACGGAACCGTAACGTGTTGGTTTAACAGCCGGAATAAAGAAAGGGTAAGCAATAAAACTTACCTTAGCTTTGAACAACGCTCCGTAGATCGTGTTCTTTTTGTTGAGCGTGACTTCCCATTCTTTGAGATCAGAAAATTCATTCAGCAAGTCTTCATTTTCAAAGTTTTTTTTCGGAGAAAAGAAATCCAGGTCAACGGATTTTCGGTTCCCAACTTGCAGAGCCAGAGCAGTCCCGCCGGCGAGATACCAAGGGGATTTGTGTAACCATTCTTGCTTAGATAAATAATCAAGGGCCTTTTTAGTGGCTCTTGGCAAGGTTTCAAAATGCAATTCTAGGCCGTTGTTAGGAGAATGTTCCATAAGGCTTTGGTGTCTGGTCGGACACAACGAGATTTTTTTATGACATTACGCAAGAGCTTTTTGTCATAATAATCGAGGGCCCAACGTGCTTCCTTGTCGTTGCCAAAGTCAGCAATGCGCTCAATGATGTATTGGGCGTTTTTTTGTGGATCGATGTTTTTTGGGTTCACGTCCCAAAAGAGGGTTTGTCTGAACTTCATGAGTAAATAATAGCATTTTTTTGGACGGTTGGCAAGTGATTTTATCGTGTTACAATGTGCCCACTATGCAAAATCCATTTGAGAACGCGTTGAAACAGATCAACCGCGCGGCCGCGTTGATCGATTTTAACCCGGAGTTTTTGGAGTTGATGCGGCATCCGATGCGTCAGGTGCGGATTTCCATTCCGGTCAGGATGGACGACGGTTCGCTCAACGTCTACGAAGGCTATCGCGTTCAGCACAACAACTGGCGCGGGCCGTACAAAGGTGGCATTCGCTATCACCAAGACACCAACATCGACGAAGTCAAAGCGTTGGCGTTGTGGATGGCGATCAAATGCGCGGTGGCTAATATTCCCATGGGTGGTGGCAAAGGGGGAGTCACGGTTAATCCAAAATTATTGTCGGTTGGCGAGTTGGAACGATTGACGCGTGGTTGGACGCGAGCGATGAAAACGGTTATCGGACCGACGCTCGACGTACCAGCGCCTGACGTCAACACCACGCCGCAAATGATGGACTGGATCGCCGACGAGTTTGGTCATCCAGCGGTGGTGACAGGCAAAACAATTCCCGCCGGCGGCAGTGAAGGACGCGGTGTGGCTACGGCCCAGGGCGGTTACTACGTTCTCGAAGCTTTACGCGCGCGATTGTTTTTGGATCTGGAAATGAGCACGGTGGCGGTGCAAGGATTTGGCAATGCCGGGCAGACCTTTGCCTCGCTTTGCCATCGTCATGGCTACAAAGTGATTGCGGTTTCTGATTCTTCCGGTGCCATTCATAGCGAAGCTGGTCTCGACATTCCCGCGGTGATTGCCCATAAGAACGCCACCGATAAAGTTTCTGATTTTATTGGGAGCCGTAACATCAGCAACGATGAATTATTGACGCTGGAGTGTGGATTGCTTGTTCCGGCCGCGCTGGAAAACGTCGTCACGGCTGACAACGCTCCGTCTGTTAAAGCTAAGGTTGTTTTGGAATTAGCCAACGGCCCGACTACGCCCGAAGCGGATGACATTTTATTTGGCAAAGGGATCACGGTCATCCCTGACGTGCTGGCTAACTCTGGCGGGGTGACCGTTAGTTACTTTGAGTGGGATCAAAATATGAAAGACGAGCGCTTGAGTGAAG
>JBBTSK010000002.1:0-1787 GCA_038078795.1 Patescibacteria group bacterium | reverse complement strand
GCCGTTCTCGACTCGCATATCTTTCATTTCGCCTTTGCGCTTGCCCATCTTTTCAATGACAATTCCGCCGTAGCCTTCCGGGCATTCGATCGACACTGCTTCAAACGGTTCTTGCTCGCCGGTCGACGTGGTTTTGAAAATTACTTTTGGTCGCGAGACTTGGAACTCGTAGCCTTCGCGGCGCATCTTTTCGATCAAAATCGCCAAGTGCAGTTCGCCACGACCTGAAATGATGAAAGCACCTTCGCCAAGCCCGGCTTCCATTTTCAAAGCCACGTCGTTTTGCAATTCGCGTTCCAAGCGCTCCTTCAAGTTGCGGGCCGTGGAATATTCGCCTTCTCGTCCGGCAAAAGGCGAAGTGTTGACGCTAAAGGTCATTTTGACTGTCGGTTCTTCGATTTTCATGACCGGTAGAGCCATCGGATCAACGGCGTCGGCGATCGTTTCTCCAATTTCAATTGTTTCAATTCCGGAGAGAACCACTATTTCACCAGCCTCGGCGCTGTCAACGTCTTTTTTTTCCAGACCGTCAAAAATTTGCACGGCAGTAATTTTGGCTGGCTTCATCACCCCGTCGCGGTTGATGTGCGTCACTTGCTGATTGGTCTTAATGACGCCGTTGATGACGCGTCCGACAGCTGAGCGTCCTTTGTAGTTGTCGTATTGCACGTTGACCACGGCTAACTGCAACGGCTTGTTGATGTCGCCTACCGGTAGCGGTATGTGTTTAACCACCGCGTCAAGCAGTGGAGCGATATCGGTCATCGCCGCCAAGTCGGCCACTGTTCCGGCTTTGCCGTTGATAGCCGAAGCGTAAATGACCGGGAAGTTGGCTTGCTCTTCGCTGGCGCCAAGATCAATAAACAAATCAAAGGTGCGGTTGAGCACCCACTCTGGGCGAGCGGCGTTCTTGTCAATTTTGTTGATGACCACGATAATTTTGTGGCCGGCCTCAATAGCCTTTTTCAAGACAAACTTGGTTTGGGGCATGGGGCCTTCTTTAGCGGCAACCAGCAAAAGACAACCGTTGACTAAGTTCATGATTCGCTCCACTTCACCGCCGAAGTCAGCGTGGCCGGGAGTGTCGACGATGTTAATTTTGACGCCTTTCCAAACGATCGCGGCGTTTTTGGCAAAGATGGTAATGCCGCGTTCGCGTTCCAACTCATTGGAGTCCATGATGGTAGTCCCCATGGCGTCGGCATTTCTAAAAGTGTTGGATTGTTTAAGCAAAGCATCGACCAGCGTGGTTTTACCGTGGTCGACGTGGGCAATGATGGCGATGTTGCGAATATTCTGCATAGCCGCCGGATTATGTCTTAAAATGTCTTGTTTGTCAATCGGGCAATTTATCGTTGTCGCGTTTCGTGATATACTTATCCACAGTTTAAGTAATTTCATTCATCATTATGATGTCTGACAAAATGTGCGGTGTTCACAAACTCGGTTGGGTTTTAGTGTTCATCGGCGGCGTTAACTGGGGCCTGATCGGTCTCTTCAACTGGAATTTGGTTGAAGCGATTTTCAGCGGGGTGCCGGTCGTCGTGCGCATTGTTTACATCCTCGTCGGGCTCTCGGCTTTGGCCATGCTCGGTTGCGGGAAGTGCAAAGCTTGCAAGAAATAAAAACCGCCCCGGCGGTTTTTTGCATAGACGGGGCTACCATGCCCCGTTTTATGTTTCAACGAGCTGATCCTCACTCTGGACTACTCCGCTTGCCTGCGGAACTCGCCAGCCCCGCCGGTCGGGGCACCGGCCGTCGAGCCTGCAGCCGCAACCACGGCAACG
>JBBTSK010000001.1:779-7297 GCA_038078795.1 Patescibacteria group bacterium | reverse complement strand
AAGTACTTCACATCGCTTGAATAAATTTCGTCAGCTCCTCGCGTTTGAATTTCATCAGTTCTTCAGAGTTAGCTTCGATGGTCAGGCGCATGAGCGGTTCGTTGTTGGATGGGCGGGCAATGAACCACCAGTCGCGGTTGAAGTCGCAACGAATGCCGTCGATGGTGTTAATGCTCGAGGCTTGCGAGCCATAAACCTGTTTGATTTGCTCAAGCACAATTGCTTTGTCTTTGACAGAAAAGTTGATTTCGCCAGTGTTGTGATACTGGCGCAACGGTCGCACCATGTCCGCAAAAGTCTGCCCCGATGAACGCCAAATGCAGAGCATGCGTACAAAGGCATGTTCGACCGCTTCTAAGTTTCCAAACTCTGGAAAAAAGAAATGGCTAGAGACTTCCCCGCCCAAAGCGGCCCGGTGTTCGATCATTTTACGGATCACCAGTGTACGACCGATCGACGACTCGATTGTTTTGCCTCCAAGCTCGATGATAGTATCCGTCGTGGTCCAGCTTTGATTTGGCGCGACGACGAAAGCGGATCTAGGCAAGCGCTGTAGCAACTCTTTAGCAAAAACAACCAGGACCAAATCTCCGCGCAACGATTGCCCTTCGTTGTCGATGAAAGCAATACGGTCGGCATCGCCATCGAGCGCCACGCCAAAATCGGCTTTTTGTTTCAGCACTTCGGCTTTGATCGCGTCGAGCGTTTCTTCTTTGGCCGGATTAGCTTCATGATTGGGGAACCGCGCGTCTGGTTCCGGATACAACTCAATCAATTCAATACCAAGCCGAGCCGCCAACGGACGCAAAGTCAGCGCACCCATGCCGTTGCCATAATCGGCCACAACTTTGACTCCCTTAGCCGCCTCCATCGCTCCCGGCCAGTTCAAACAAGCGTCGAGGTACGCCTCTAACACGGACTGATCACGAACAGTTCCACGCTCTACAACTTCGTCATAAACATCTTCCATCCCTTTGCGAATATCCAAACCGCTGATCGGAAATCCGGTTTTGTCGGCAAACTTCATGCCGTTATATTCCGGCGGGTTGTGCGACGCCGTCACCATAATTCCCGCTTCGACGTCTAAATTGCGCACGGCATAGCAATACAGTGGCGTTGTCGTCATGCCGATATTGATCACCTTCACTCCAAGCGCGGTGACGCCATCGATCGCCGCCTCCATCAACTCTGGACTAGTGGCACGCATGTCGCGACCAATCACCACCGTTTTCGCCCCCGTGCGTTTCACAAGCACTTGAGCCGCTTTTCTGGCCACTTCAGGCGTCACCTGCTCTAACAAACCACGAATATCATAGACGCGAAAGATTTCCTCAATGATTTGCATAATTTTTATCCCATTTTTGCTTTGACTTCCAGTCGTGCCTAGCATATTATATGGTTATCGGACTTCAATCAAACCTTAAGAAAATAACCGCTATGCCAACCGCTGTTCTCGTCATTCTTATCGCCATCGGGGTCGTCGTCTTGTGGGCCGTTGCTACGTTTAATCGCTTGATCAATTTGCGCAATCGTACGCACGAAGCCTGGTCAGATATCGAGGTGCAGATGAAGCGACGTTACGATTTGATCCCCAACTTGGTGGAGTCGGTCAAAGGCTATGCCAAGCACGAGAGTGGGGTCTTTGAGCAAGTGACGGCCGCTCGGTCGGCGGCGATGCAAGCCAAGACTCCGGCGGATCACGCCAAAGCGGAAAACATGTTGACCGACACCATCAAATCGTTGTTCGCAGTGGCCGAAGCTTATCCGCAATTGCAAGCCACACAAAATTATTTGCACTTGCAAACCGAGCTCTCTGACGCCGAAGAAAAAATCTCTGCCGCTCGCCGCTTCTACAACGCCAACGTCCGCGACATCAACACCGCCATGCAAGTCTTCCCATCAAACTTGATCGCCAATGCCCTTGGCTTCAAGCATCATGATTTCTTCGACGCCCCAGACGAAGTAAATCAAACTCCAAAAGTTTCTTTCTAACCCATGCAGGAGATCATCAACAAATTCACTACCCATTTGAAAAACGTACTGACCCGTGCGTTGACGTTTGTTGTTGAAAATGAAATGGAAATGGTCAAACCCGAGCATCTCCTCCTCGCGCTAGCGACACAAAAAGGATGCATTGGCGCGGAGATTCTTGCTAAAGCTAATATTAAAGCTGATGATGTTCGGGCGTTGATAATGGTTAGTCCTTCAAGCGCGCCTAAGACGCCACCTGGGGCGGCCTCCACGTCAACGATACCAATCTTGACGGACGAGGCTCGACGCATGGTTGAAAAAGCCGTCTTGACCGCCAACGTCTATGAACATCGTTATGTCGGCACTGAACATTTGCTCTCGGGAATGTTGCAAGTCGGTTACGCGCCGTTTAGTGAATTTCTCCGCCTTTATAACATCGACGTCGCCAACTTAAAATCACAAATCGACACCGTCCTTAAAAGTACCTCACGCTTTCCGGATCTGACGGGCAAAGTGGAAACGCAAAAAACCGATACCGCGGTTAAAGAAAAAACGAAAGAAAAAGAAGTCGAAACCGATCAAAAAACACCAGCCTTGGATTATTTTGCTTATGAGCTGACCACCGAAGAAGCGCAGGAGTCGATTGATCCGGTCATTGGTCGCGAAGCAGAAATCGAGCGCGTTTTGCAAATCCTTTGTCGCCGCACCAAAAACAATCCTATTTTGCTCGGCGAGCCGGGGGTTGGCAAGACGGCCATCGTCGAAGGCCTGGCCAAAAAAATCCTGGCCGGTGAGGTGCCGTCGGAAATGCGCAACAAACGCCTCTTCGCTTTAGATTTGTCGCTGGTGATCGCCGGCACCATGTATCGCGGCGAATTCGAGGGACGCTTGAAACAAATTGTTGAGGAGACCACAAAAAACGACGACATCATTTTGTTCATCGATGAAGTGCACATGATCGTCGGCGCCGGCTCGGCTTCCGGCTCGCTCGATGCCGCCAATATTTTGAAACCGGCCTTGGCTCGCGGTGAGATCCGCTGTATCGGAGCCACCACTCCGGCCGAGTACAAAAAACAATTTGAAACCGACGCCGCGTTGGAGCGACGATTTTGTCCGGTGATCATCGACGAGCCCAACGCCGACAAAACCTTGCAAATTTTACTTGGCGTGCGCGACACCTACGAGGACTATCATAACGTCATCATTGCAGACGAGGCAATCAAAGCCGCGGTGGCCCTTTCCAATCGCTACTGCCCCGAAAAACATCAACCGGATAAATCGCTGGACTTGATCGACGAAGCCTCAGCCGCTCTACGACTGAAATCCACCGTCAACGCTCCCACGTCAAAAAAAAACGACTTGCAATCGCGCCTGGCAACCCTGCGCGATCAAAAACGCCAAGCGATTATTGAAGAGCATTTTGATGAAGCGCAACGGCTCAAAGAGGAAGAAACAGCTCTCCTTTCACAAATCGTCTTTGTCGAACCTGAAGAAGAGAGCGAACCACTCGGCACCGTTCACGAAGAAGACGTGGCCGCGGTCGTTGCGCGAGCTACCGGCATTCCCCTGACGCAATTGCTGAGCGAAGAACGCCGCTTGAAAAAGTTGGAGTCCGCCCTCTCATTGCGTGTCTTGGGACAAGATGCCGCCGTGGCCTCCGTGGCCGCGGCCATTCGCCGTGCCAAAGCCGGGGTCTCTGATCCACGCCGACCAATGGCCTCATTCCTTTTTCTTGGCCCGTCAGGCGTTGGTAAAACGGAATTAGCCCGAGCGATCGCCGCCGAAGTTTTGCAGGATGATCAAGCCTTTGTGCAGTTGGACATGTCCGAATTTGCTGAAGGATTTTCTATCTCTAAATTGGTCGGCGCGCCGGCCGGCTATATTGGCTATCGCGAATCCACCAAACTAACTGACCGCATCAAACAAAAACCGTACAGCGTTGTCTTGTTTGATGAACTGGAAAAAGCGCACAAGGATGTGTTGAATTTGCTTTTACAAATTTTGGAGCAAGGGACATTAACCGACGCCACCGGCCGAGTGATCAACTTCAAAAACACCATAATCGTCATGACTAGCAACGCCGGGACGGAACGTCACCAAGTGACGGGGTTCCAGTCACTTGGTGACAGTTCCGCCTTGGAGATCAAAGATCTCCGCAAAGACCTCGAAGATTGTTTCCGCCCGGAATTATTAAACCGCATCGATCAAATCTGCTTGTTCCAGCCGCTCGGCGCCGAAACCTTGGTGGCCATCGCAAAAAAAATGCTCAACGAACTGACTACGCGCTTGGCCAACGACGCTGTCAAAATCCAGATCGATCAACAGGTCGCCGGCCACATCGCCGGGCAAGCCAACGCCCGACTTGGCGCCCGCGAATTGCGCCGCTTGATTGCCGAGCAAGTGGAAAATCAAATTGCCGACGCTCTGCTCGGCGTCAAACACCGTCCAGCCTTGTCGGTCGCGCTTTCGGACGGCGCGGTGACCGTCAAAAAAGTGTAAACGTAACCTATGGAGGCCGTCAAAAATTCTGCTGAACAATTTCGTGAGGCGCAATCCCGAGCTCGCATCAAGCAAAAAGCTCCGAGCGGAAGAATGGCGGCAATCCCGAGCTGGGCGCGCACGGCTATGCTTGGCGGAATGATGTCCCAGGGGCTCAACGAAGAACCGACGATGCCGTCGCCGCTTGATATGTCCGCGGCCATGGAAGCCGAGCAAGATCTTTCAACCACCGAGCGCTTCCACGCCGAACAAAACCGCACGGCGATCAGTCAACAATCGCTGGGGTTGGATCCAGCGGTTGAGCGCTTGGCCGCCAATAACAACATCTCCGCCGAAGTTTATCAGCAAGCGACGGCCCAAGCCGCGACTCTGACCCAACAAATGCGTGGCGCCACTACGATGGCGCAATTGCAAGGACTCAACCAACAGTACCTGGCCATGAATCAGGAGCTAACCGAAAGCGGGCTGAACGAAGAACAACTGAAAGTGCTTGATGATGGCCGTCGCTGGGTCTGGCGCGGTATTGTCGACGGCTTGCCGTTGATTGATGACTTCCTCTTGGGCGCGGATTTCGGCATTGGCACAACTGTCGCCGGCGGCGTCGACGCTTACCAGTGGGTTTCCGGCATGGGCAATTTTGAGAGCCACATCGAAAGCAACCTTAAATTTTTCGCTCCCCCGCCGAAACAAATTTCCACGCCAGAAAAAGCGGGGATCTTCAGGACGGTGATGCATTGGGGAGTGGACGTGCTTGGCTCGTTCCTCTTGTGGTTCGTGCAAATCGGCTGGATGATCGCTCTGGGAATAACATTCTTTATTATTATCTTGGTCGGCTCCTACTGTGCCTACAACACAGTCTTTTCCCTCACCAACCCCGTCTGTCTCGATTTAGCCAGTGGAGTGATTAACGTCATTAAGGCGGCGATCATCTCCAATTAAGCGTTTTGTGATAAGATAAGAAGGATTATGTCCAGCGGATTAAAACGCATCTTAGTCATTGTTGGATTTTTTGGCATCATCGCCTTAGTGGCGTGGATGATTTATTTCGTTTTTTTTCGCGCGCCGTCCGCGCCCGTCACAACTCCCCCATCAGTCGAAGGCGACATCCAAAGTGGAACAACCGGCTTGCCAGGTTCTGGCACTGGAACCATTCCCACCGGTGGCGCTCCAAGTGAAACAACTTTGCCGCCATCAGAAGTGGCCGCGGGCGGAGCCACCGCCTCGACGCAGTTGACATCATCAGCCATCATCTCCCCCGTCATCACCGCGGACGGCAAATCCATGGCCTACTATGATCCAAGCGACGGTCGTTTTTACAAAATAAACAACGACGGCACGGTAACGCGACTTTCGGACAAACAATTCCCCGACGCCGAAACAATCGTTTGGGACGACAGCGCCACAACCGTAGCGATCGAATTTCCCGACGGCGCCAACATTATTTTTAATTTCACCACTGAAAAACAAACCTCCCTGCCAACGCACTGGGAAGACTTTGACTTCTCCCCGGCCGGCGACCAAGTCATTGCCAAGTCAATCGGCAACGACCCTTCCGCCCGCGCGCTGGTTATCACCAACGCCGACGGCTCCAACACTCAAATTATTAATGGCCTTGGCAAGAACGCTGATCTGGTTGACGTTGCCTGGTCGCCTAACGATCAGGTGATCGCTTTTGCCGACACTGCCAGCGGCACGGGCTTGGGTGGAATTGGTCGACAAATGATTTTCCCCATTGGCAAAAACGAAGAAAATTTCAAAGGCTTGGTGGTGGAAGGACTGAATTTCCATGCCCGGTGGTCGCCAAACGGCGCGCAGATTCTTTATGATGCCGCCGGGGCGAGCAGTAACTACCGACCTCTGCTGTGGATCGTCGACGGCACGGCCAAAACTATGGGCGACAATCGCATGAGCCTTGGCCTCAACACCTGGGTGGAAAAATGCACCTTTGCCGATGACACCACCATCTACTGCGCGGTACCAAGTCAAATGGATAACAACGCGGGATTGCAACCAGACACAGTCACTTCTGAAGACTCAATCTATCGCGT
>JBBTSK010000001.1:0-769 GCA_038078795.1 Patescibacteria group bacterium | reverse complement strand
GCACATTGGATAAACTCGAATCCATTCCCGGTTATCGCGTGGATTTGACCACCGGCAAAGTAAAATTGATTGGCTACCCAGCCGAAGGCACGCCGATGCTGAATTTGGCAGTCTCGGCTGACGGCAACTATTTGTACTTCACGGACGATCGGAACCGTTTGCAATCAATGCGCATCAAATAATATGGGGCAGACACATGGGTCTGCCCCTACATGACTATGGCTACTGTTTCTCCCTATCGCTGGCACGTCCTTCTCACCATCGCTTTTTTTCTGGTGATCACTTTTATTTTCTTTGCCGTAGCCACCGCTTCCAAAGACAAAATCGATATCAAAACCGCGACAGACGAAACACTGACCACACCAACGGTGACGTTTATTGACCCACAGATTGGCGCGGAAACGCCAACGGTGACCATTGTCGAATTTGCCGACTTTACCTGCGAGTCCTGCGCCGATTTGGCCCCGACGCTCCAACAACTGCTGGAAAAATATCCCAATGACGTACGCTTAGTGTGGAAAGATTTTCCCAACGAATCGAGCAGAACGACGAATGGGGAGCAGGATTTTGATCGAACTGCACGTTGAACTGCAATGATTCGTGGTTTTTCTCGATTCGTTGGGAATTCTTCTCTGCCCTTCGCTGCCGTTCGTCACAGAACTCTGAGCCAAACGGCCTTGAGGTACTCGGTCTCGGGACAATTCGGCGCGATCGGGTGGTCGGGTGCAGCCCCGCTGCGAGCGAGAATCTGGATCGTGCGGCCACGGCT